>NZ_JBJUSG010000055.1:0-21420 GCF_046044395.1 Candidatus Magnetominusculus dajiuhuensis
AAGGGGGGGGGGGCTGCTTTACTATTGTGACACAGTCTGTTCGCAGGAATGACAGACTTAGGGCATTTGAATACTATATTTTGAATTAGCCTGGCTCTGAAATAACAACAAAACGCATATAGTGCGTTTGCCCTGTATGGATAAAGGGCTGCCTCAACAGCAGCCCTGTCCACTATCTTAGTCTGCCCACTTAATGGCTTCTACCGGACACGTATCCATGGCTTCCTGAACATCGCAAGTGCCGCACTTGTCTGGAGAGGACACAAAAGCATGGTCTCCCTGCATCGTAAACACTTCCGGACAAAGGGACACGCACGTCTCACATCCTGAACAGAGATCGGGATCTACATATGGAACCTTCATCTTATACTCCTCCTGCAACAGTTTGATTGGATGCCCACCGCACCCTATTGTTATTAATGTACGCTTGCTATCAACGCACCATCTCGATATTGTCTCGTCATTATCAATTTGACGTCTGTATCTTTACGGCGATTTATGATAAACTAATGCTCCTATTTTTGCAAGTAAAATATTATATAATTTATATGATGAAAGATGATAAGACCATAACGATACCAATAACCGGCATGACATGCGCCGTTTGCGCCCAAGCCGTTGAAAAGGCGATAGGGAAACACGCGGGCGTAAGCAGGGCCGCGGTTAACTTTGCCGCTGAAAAGGCCGTCTTTACAATTGACGGCGCAAATGGGGACAGCTCTTTTGATATTAACCCTATTGTCGAGTCTATAAAAGGGGAAGGTTACGGGGTCTTGGCCTCAAAGGTGCAACTCAGGGTGTCAGAGATGAGCTGCGCCGCGTGTGTGTCTGCCGTTGAGGGTGCCCTCAGGTCGGTAAGCGGCGTCATTGCGGCGTCGGTAAATCTTGCCACAGAGAGGGCAAGGGTTGAATATATATCCACGATTACCAGTGTTGACGAGATTATTCGGGCGGTAGCTGTCTCAGGCTATAAGGCCAAAGCGCTTGATGATGGCGTAACAGACACAGAAAAGTTGGAAAGGGAAAGACAATATGCCTCACTTAAGATAACCCTTTGGGCAAGCGCTGTTATTTCAACTATTATTATGGCCGCCTCAATGATAAAACTCCCCGTGCTGTCCAGCCCTTATGTGCTTTTTGCCCTTGCCGCGTCTGTGCAATTTATATCAGGGATGCGCTTTTACCGGGCGGCATTGTCTACCCTCCGACATTTATCAGCAAATATGAACACCCTTATTGTCGTCGGCACATCGTCGGCTTTTTTTTACAGCGCGTTTGTGGTGTTTTTTCCCGAAACCCTTCACAGGCATGGGATGACACCTCATTTGTATTTTGACACATCGGCGGTTATCATCACGCTTATTCTCTTTGGCCGTACCCTTGAGCTGCGGGCAAAGGGCCAGACCTCAGAGGCGATAAAGAAACTCATCGGCCTTCAGGCAAAGACTGCCGCCGTGTTAAGAGACAATGTCGAGATGGCCATACCCATTGGCGAGGTGGCAGTGGGGGACATCGTCGTGGTGCGTCCGGGGGAGCGAATCCCTGTTGATGGGACGATAATAGATGGGGCGTCCAGCGTAGACGCCTCCGCAATCACGGGTGAGAGCCTGCCCGTTGATAAGACAAAGGGTGATACCGTCTATGGCGGCACGGTAAATCTGTACGGGGCATTTAAGATGGCGGCGTCACGCGTTGGCGCGGCGTCGTTGCTTGGGTCAATTATACGGCTTATTGAAGAGGCCCAGGCCACAAAGGCACCGATTCAACGGCTTGCCGATAGAGTAGCCGCGGTGTTTGTGCCAGCAGTTATACTAATTGCGGCGGTGACTTTTATACTATGGTATTTCTTAGGCCCTGAGCCGTCTTTCAATCGCGCTATGATGAGTTTTATCGCCGTACTTATAATTGCGTGCCCGTGCGCGCTTGGGCTGGCAACCCCGACAGCGGTTATGGTAGGCACGGGAAGGGGGGCGCAGAGGGGAATACTTATAAAAGGGGCTGAGGCCCTCGAAAACGCATACAAAATCCAGGTCGTCGCCATGGACAAGACCGGCACGCTGACAGAGGGCAAGCCCGTCCTGACCGGCATTGAGGCGCCGCAAAGCGGATTTACCGTCGGAGACGCGCTAAGGACGGCCGCCTCGGCAGAAAAATACTCCGAGCACCCCATAGCTAAGGCCATCGTGGCAAAGGCAATGGCCGAGGGTATCCAGCTTTTTGACCTCGATTCCTTTGTCTCCATAACGGGCGGCGGCGTAAAGGGCACACATAAGGGCAGCGATATTATGATTGGAAGCGCCAGATTACTTATCAACGAAGGGATTGATGTAACCGTTAACGATGAGGCCAGGGCCACCGTTTACTTAGCCATTAATAATGACGTAAAGGCTGTTTTCTCAATATCGGACACAATAAAAAAGACGTCCAAAGACGCGGTAACTAAACTTAAGTCAATGGGTATTGAGACCATAATGCTGACCGGCGACGACAGACGTACCGCGGAGGCAATAGCCCGTGAGGCGGGCATAGGCAGATTCCACGCGGAACTCCTGCCAAACGAAAAACTGGATATAATCAGGGCGATAAAAAAAGAGGGTAAGATAGTTGCTATGGTAGGAGACGGCATAAACGACGCCCCTGCCCTCACCGAGGCCAACGTAGGCATAGCCCTTGGAACAGGGGTTGACATTGCCATTGAAGCGGCAGACATAATTTTACTGGCAGGAGACCTCATGTCAGTGGCGGACGCGGTAAGCCTCTCACGCCTGACAATCAGAACGATCAAAGAAAACCTGTTCTGGGCATTTTTTTATAACATAGTGGGCATCCCCATTGCCGCCGGTGTGTTGACATTATTTGGCGGCCCGCCATTAAACCCTATGATTGCCTCATTGGCGATGGCCTTTAGTTCTGTCAGCGTGGTGAGCAATTCGCTGCGGTTAAAGAAGAAGAGGTTGTAATACAAATATGGCAGGCAAGTGTCATCGTTTTGTCTAATGCTTACCCTGTCCGCATTAAGGGAAAATGCGGGTTATGAAACGCAGTAGACAAACCCGTATGCTTGAAGGTAGAATATCATTATGGAGACGCTTACACTTAAACGAGATTTAGATTTAACGGAAATAATTAACGGGGAGGAAGTTGTGGGGCCAAGTCCCTTTAGTAAACATCAGAGGATAGCGGTCAGGCTTTTTACTATGATGTATAGACACATAGAACAAGAGAATATTGGATTCATTTACTTTTCACCCCTGGATGTAATCTTTGAGGAAGGGATTAATCGGGTCCAGCCCGATATATTATTTATCCGGAAAGACAATGCGGCAATCATTCAGGATTGGATAAGAGGTGTACCGGACATGGTCTGTGAGATTATATCCCCGGGTAGTTATGATATGGACGTTTCTGTTAAGAAGGCGATATACGAGAAATACGGCGTACCGGAATACTGGGTTGTCTTGCCGGACTTTAGAGCTATCGAGGTCTTAATCATCGACAACGACAAGTACGTAAGACATTCATACGCAGAACTTGAGGGCGTGGTTACGTCTAAGGCCATTGAGGGACTGCAAGTCAATATCAAAGATGTTTTCGAGGAATGAAACCCTTAGAAGCGTCATTAAATGTACTGAACTACATTGAATCGCACCGTGGCCCTGCGACTGACAATCCACAGACAAATCTATACCCACCACAAACAGATAGTGCAATAATAATTATTTATGTTGACTTGTAATATATATTGTGTTATTATAGTAAGCATTCCCATGCAAGGGTTCCCCGCAAATTCATTACGTCTGTCAGGGAGGCCATACTATGACGTTTTATTTCATCACGCGGGTCAGAGACAGGTGGATTCCCGGCTCAATCTCCGCCTCAAGCGCTGACGACGCCCGCGCCGGCATCAAAGACACCAAATATCCCATCATCGTTATTGAGAATTTCTCGTCAAACTAAATCCACTCCGGAGGCACACCAAATGTATAAGATTACCTGTACACGATGCGGCAACGTAGTCACCACATGGAATAACAGAGGCGGCAGGGGGAGCTGCTTTTGCCGCTGCGGCAAACCCCTTCACTACGCCGACGCCGTGGCCGTGGAATTACCTTAGTCCAATCACATGTTCAACAAAGTAGTAGGGCCTTTTTTCTACAGGGTTAAAATCATTTAACGCACGATGAAACACATCTGCGGCCTCAGGGGTGCCCAGAGTCCTAAGGGTCGGCTTTACACCTGAACTTTCGTAATAATCGCATACCGCGCCGACATATTCAATGAGTAAATCTCTCAGGTGGTCGTGGTTTAGTTTCTTTGCCTTTTCGGCCAACACCTCGCTTATGGATTCCACGGCGTGATAGACAACCCGCAGGGCTGCCCTTATCTCTTTGACCGCCTTAGGGTCATAGACTGAGATGACTGGTACGCATACCCCCCTGCCCTCTAATTCCCTCAACGCAACCCCGGTGTAAATATCAAGGAACTCCATCAGAAAAGATGGCTCTGACAAGGGGCGTTCGTCATCAATAAAACGCCCGATGCGCTCGATTTGCGCGGCGGTGTCCTTGTCCCCGGTAATAACCGTGAAGTGGTGGGCAACGCTGAAGTGTCTATGCTCATCTTCCACGGCTTATAATATCTCCGGATGCTGAAACGCCCACAAGCTGCCTCCCAAGGGCGTTTAAGAACTGATTCTTGTATTCGACCTTTTTTGACTTCGAAATCTCAATGACATCAATTATAACATTATTTTTCAGAACTACAACCCTCGACTCAAACAGCCCGTTTGGCATTGACGGGAAATCCCATCGCAATTTCTTTACACCCGATGTGAATACACGGCAATCGTCCCGGTCAAGCGCCCTATCGAAACGACTAATCCGAATAGCCGCGATATAATTATCGAAATCCACGAGCGCCTTGTCATGCGATTGATGCCTTGTAATCTTAATGGTTATTTTAAAGTTTTTATCCTCATCGGCATATGTCCTCACGCTCCAGTTGAAGGACTCACCGCAGGATTTCAACTTGCAGCCATCTACCGACGACGGTGGGATGTTATTGATGGTTGGACTGAAATCCTTTAAATCATAAATTGTCTTATTAGAAACGACCGAAGCGGTAATCGGAGTTATATCGGCCTCTTGTTTCGTATAATCAAAAAATGGCAGATATTCAAAGACCATATACGACAGCACCGTAAGCAGTGCGAATGATGATGCGAGAAACCTGAGCTTATGCGGCCTCAACGTATGTACTCCTTCGCCGGGCCAAAGTTTGGGTCTATGGACAACGCCTTTCTGAAATAGACAAGGGCATCATCACGCCTTCCCATACTCATCAATACCAATCCCGTTCCATAGACGGGCGCGGGGTCACCGGGGTCGAGGTCAGCGGCCTTGGCAAAATACAGCGACGCCTCGTTGGGTCTGTTTTTGTGAAGCATGATAAACCCGGCGCTTACGTATGGCTTTTCGTATGACGGCTTTATTGCGATAGACTTATTGTAATTTGCGAGGGCGTCATCTTCATTGCCGTGGCTCAGATACGCCGAACCAAGATTGAACAATGCGATGAAATTTGACGGGGTGACATTGGCCGCCCTGCTAAACAGGCTTATGTCATCGCGCCAGTACGCCGTCTGTCTGACTGATAAATATGAAGAGGCCGTTAATATGGCAACCGCGGCAATACAGAGAATAACCCCACGTCGGGCAACGCCCGCTGCCCACTGCCCTGCAGCCGTGGCAATAACAATAAACAACCCTATTAGCGGCAGATAGGAATACCTGTCCGCCATAGACTGATACCCCACCTGAGCAAACCCGGCAACGGGCAACAGCACAGATAAAAACCAAAACCAGCCGACAAAAAAATACGGCGTTCGTTTAATAAAAACAATTGAGGCCGCAGACACACTAATCACAACGGCGGCACACAGCACGGCCTGAGATATATTAATCGTATCGTGATACACATAAATCGGTGACAGCGAAATCGGCACCACAGTGTTATACAGATACATGGCATATGAAATAAGGGCGTTGCCAAGCCTCTGTGTAAATGGAAGGACATTGAAAAACTCCTCAACATTCCAATCCCTCTGTGCCTGATACGTCAGGACGCCCATAATGCCCGACAATAGAAAAAAAGGGATTTTCTCAATGACAATTTGAATATTACTTTTTCGGCCTAACGGCCAGTAATCAATGAGCAGCAGCGCCACTGGCAGCATAACGGCTATGGGTTTAGACAGCAACGAGGCAATAAAACAAAACAAAACCGGTAAATATCTCAAGACCGATGGTTTCTTTACGTATGACACATAAAACAACATCGCACTCAACCAGAAAAACGCGCTCAGCAGCCCCTTCCTCTCGGAAATCCACGCGGCAGTCTCCACATGAAGGGGATGGACGCAAAACAGCGCGGCAACAAATGCGCTCCTCCACAGTGAACCAGTCATAAGGTTAAGAAGTATGAAAAGTAAGACCGAGTTTGCACCGTGAATAAGGATATTCGTTATGTGATGGCCGGACGGTTTAAGTCCGTAAATGGTAATGTCGAGCATGTGGGAAAGCCACGTGATGGGCTGGCGGTTGCCGGTGTATGCGGTGGTAAATGCCCACATGACACTCTTTTTTGTCAATCCATCGCGCACATAGGTGTTTTCTGTCACATAGAGATTGTCGTCATAATTTACGAATTGAAGGGTTCTCGCCTGAGAAAACACGCCAAGCGCCATCATAAACAGGGCGGCAGAGACTGCAATTGTCCTGCCCATCGTCACATCTCCCGCTGTCCGCCGGGTGTTATTTTGTTATTGTTTTTACTATGGATATGTCTTTTTTTATCCATTCATTTACTATTGTGGCAACCTCCACTCCTTTTTTCTTTGAGAATTCTCTTAGCACCTTCATCAAATCCGGCTCAATGTAAATAGAAGACCTCTGCGCAACCCTTTTGCGGCGAGCAGATATCAAACATCTATAGCTTTTTGGGCAAACAGCACCTTTTTGTACCTCATTTATCCAAAAAAAACGCCTCGCCTTAGATTTGTCAATCACGTACAATGAGCTGTGCAGAGGTCTTATAGGTAGATGCAACTCTGCATCCGGACGATAAAACTTACCTCTCTCACCATTGGAAAAATCGTATTCTTTTTTCATTTATATTGCATCCTAATATCTGGATTCATCTCCAGATACCCCTTAATTTCTTTAATAAACTCATCGCCGTAGCGGTCTATTTTCAACTGACCCACGCCGTTGATATTCCACAACTGATCAATTGTTGTGGGGTAGTACCTGCACATCTCATGGAGGGTTTTATCTGAAAATACAATAAACGGGGCAACTTCCTGCTCGTCGGCAATGCCACGCCGCAGGGCACGCAAGCGCTCAAACAGCCCGTGGTCAAACTCCTCAAAGTGGCTGCCCGCCTCAGTGCGCGATACCTGTTGTACGATATCTGCCCTGATCTCCGGGCGCATGTTTGCCATAACGCTCTCCTTGCCAAATAAGACCGACTTGCCATGTTGAGAGAGTTTGATGACCGGATATTTGTCTCCTTCCTGAACGAGGAGTTCCTGGACAAGCAGCTCATCAAAGATTGCGCGCCAGTAGTCCTTGCCTTTGTGTTTGCCCGCGCCAAAGGTCTTAATCTTGTCGTGTTGAAGCTCTGTCACGCGTTTTGTGCCCTTGCCAAGCACTATATCTATGATATAAAGGCGGCCAAAGCGCTGGCCGGTTCTTGATATGGCGGACATGATTATTTGCGCGTCAGTTGTAATATCCCGCAGCTCATAGACACCCACGCACACGTCGCACGTGCCGCAGTTTTGAGACTTATATTTCTCGCCTAAATAACCAAGCAGTTGCCTCCTCCTGCAGACGTTTGCGGAGGCGTAGAGGATCATCTTCGCGAGTTTGGCCTCCGAGGTCAAACGCTCCGCTTCGTCCTCAACCTGATTAATAAAATACCTGATTTTATATGCGTCCCCCGGCGTGTAATACAGGACACATTCGGAGGGTTCGCCGTCGCGCCCTGCCCTGCCCGTCTCCTGATAATAGCCCTCTATGTGCTTTGGCAAATCGGCGTGTATTACGAAACGCACGTTTGATTTATCTATCCCCATGCCGAAGGCGATTGTGCCCACTATGACATCGGCCTCATCCTTACTGAAGGCATTTTGATTTCGCGTTCGCTCCTCCGCTGACAGCCCCGCATGGTAGGGCAAGGCGCGAATACCGTTTTTCGATAGAAAATTCGATAAGACCTCAGCCGAATCACGCGTAGCCCGATATATGATGCCGGGCACACCGGCATGTTCCCGAACGAATCTAAGAACCTGTTTCTCTACATCTATCTTCTTTTCCACACGATAAAACAGGTTTTTCCTGTCGAACGACGCGCGCACTACAAACGGGTCACGCAGGCCGAGCTTTCGTATTATATCCTCCTGCACCTGAGCTGTGGCGGTTGCTGTAAAGGCCGCAATCGGAATGTCCTTAAAATTCACGGCGATTGCTGACAGGCCCATGTAATCAGGCCGGAAATCATGTCCCCATTCGGAGATACAATGCGCCTCGTCAACGGCAAACAAGGCTATCGGGACTGTCCTCAGGGTTTCAAAAAAATGCGCCATCGCAACCCTCTCCGGTGCCACATAGAGTAACTCAAGGCTGTGGGCGTGAATCCTCCTGTAAATGGAGTACACCTCATCCACTGAGAGTGAACTATTAAGATATGCCGCAGAAAAACCGTTCTCTATCGCCGCGTCAACCTGGTCTTTCATCAGGGATATCAACGGGCTTATGACGACCACAGTTCCTTTCAATAGTTTTGACGGCAGTTGATAACACAGCGATTTCCCCCCGCCTGTGGGCATTACCGCAAAGACATCCCTTTTTTGAAGGATATTCTTTATGATAGCCTCCTGGTTTTCACGAAAGTCCGCAAACCCATAAAATTCTCTTAATACGTCACGCACGCCGCCACCGCCATTTGAAAACTCATCACAACTCCACCAAAATATTATCTATAAGCCTCGTAGTTCCCATCTTCACCGCCACCGCAATCAACACCCTCACCCCCCGGGTTATCTCGTCAAGCGTATCGGGGTCATAGGCAGAGGCGTATTGAATCTCCGTAATGGACTTTACCGCCGAAAGCGTTTCATGAAGTTTCGCAGCAATGTCTTTTATCTTCAGTGAACCGTTTTTTATGGCATGTCCAGTGTCTTTTAATGCCTTATAAATACATGGCGCGTCAAGACGCTGCTCCATGGACAGGTATGCGTTTCGGGAACTCATGGCAAGGCCGTCTGCTTCTCTGACCGTCGGGCACAACACGATTTCACAATCAAGATTCAGATCATCCCTCATCTTCTTTAACACCGCGCACTGCTGGTAGTCTTTTAAACCGAAATATGCCCGCGTTGGATTGACTGCGTTAAAGAGTTTGAGCACCACGGTTGCAACGCCGGTGAAATGTCCCGGCCTGAACATACCGCAGAGTTTCTCTGACAGCCCCCTGACCTCCACATATGTCTTATATCCATCGGGATAAATGTCGTTAGCTTCGGGCATAAACACGGCGGCTATTTTACCGCCATACAGGCCATCAAGTTTTCTTATGTCGCCGTCGTAGTCTCTGGGGTAGCAATTGAAATCCTCGCCCTCAGAAAATTGAGTGGGATTGATAAATATGCTGACGACGGTGATGTCGTTTGCCCCGGTGGACTGCCTGACAATGCTTAGGTGTCCATCGTGAAGGGCACCCATAGTTGGCACAAAGCCGATGGATTTATTTGATTGCAAGCAGTCGCCTGAAAACTCCCGCATCCCGGAGATTGAGCGGATTATCTCCATTGCCACTTACTCCGCGGCAAAAAAATGTCTCCACGACCAAAAATCATCTCCACCCTGTTTGTCTTGTCGTCATTCCGGC
The DNA here is from genome assembly GCF_046044395.1 of Candidatus Magnetominusculus dajiuhuensis. NCBI lineage: Bacteria > Pseudomonadati > Nitrospirota > Nitrospiria > Nitrospirales > Nitrospiraceae > Candidatus Magnetominusculus > Candidatus Magnetominusculus dajiuhuensis. Next base: position 9,952 of record NZ_JBJUSG010000055.1, read on the forward strand.
TTGTCCGGAATCTGTCTCTCCACGACATCTTCACGCCAAAGAAGATTCCGGACAAGCCGGAATGACAGACTACGGGTAAATTCACTATATCCTTTCCTTGGTGCGAAAGCTCAGTTGGAAATGTCGTGTAGTGAGCCATTGCCTATTTATAGTCCGAATTCAGGCCAATCTTTGCCTGATTGCCGGCGATGGCCAGTTTATAGTTATTGCCGATGAGATATTTTTGTGCCACGCGCCTTACGTCCTCCTTTGTTATGGCATTTATAATGGCCGGGTATTTCTTGTCGAAATCAATGCCAAGACCGTAAAACTCCACCTGTGCCATGAACATGGAAATCTTATCCATCGTATCAAGTTTACGTGGGAAACTGCCCGTTAAATAAGCCTTCGCATCGCTTAGTTCCTCGTCAGTAACAACACCTTCTTTCATTGTCTTTATCTGCTTTAGTATCTCTTGTACGGCGACATTGGTAAACTCGTTTTTTGTCTGAATGACAACCTGAAAGTCTCCGGCATATTTAAACGAGGCAAAGTGGCTGTGGATGTCATATGCGAGGCCGAGGTTGTCTCTTATCGCCTTGACCATTCTGGAGGCAAATCCTCCGCCGCCTAATATATAGTTCATTATGGACACGGCGTAAAAATCAGGATTATCACGTCTAACTCCCAGGCCACCAAGAATGATGTTTGCCTGCTGCGTGTCCCTGTTTATGAGGATGGCCTTTTTGGCTGTGGATTTTGGCAGATCCGCGGTCTCTGTCCTTTTCGCCGGTTTTTTTGACCAGCCAGAGAAATATTTATCAATTAATCCCATAAGCTCATCATAGGTAATGTCCCCGGCCACAGATAAAATGCTCCCCGCAGGGACGTAGAAATCGCTATGAAATTTCACTACATCATCTCGTTTTATCATGTCTATTGTCTCAGGTGCTCCCTCGCTTACGCGCCCGTAGGGGAATTTTCCATAGACGGCGGCCATAAACGCCTTATTAGCGGCATATGCGGGGGATTCCTCCTCGTGCATGAGGTTGCCTTTGACGAGGTCCTTCTTTTGTCTTAGCTCGGTCTCCGTAAAGGTTGGGTTTAAGACGCAGTCGGCAAAGATTTCAAACAACTTTTGGAGGTCTTTTTTTAGCGCAGAAAGCCCGACCGCCGTGTAGTCGGACGACGAGGAGGCCTCTATTGATGCCCCTGTGAATTCTATCTCTTCGTGGATTTCCTTTGATGACCTGTTTTTAGTGCCCTCAGTGAGCATCTCGGCGGTCAGATTGGCCAGCCCTGCCAGACGCGCCGGTTCGTCAAGTTTTGAGGCGTTTATTATGAGTGACATCCTCACAACCGGAAGGTTATGCCTCTCTGAAAACAGCACAACAAGCCCGTTGGGCATCACCACCCTGCGGGTGTCAAGGGCAAAGGCGTTAACAGAAACGAGGGACGCCGTAAATGCGACAAGCGCCGCCAGTGTTATTATCTTTTTGTTGAATTTGCCGAAAACCAATTTCTCATACCTCCGTATCCGTATAAATTGAGTTAATCTTCTGGTATCAACACGCCGACCGTCGAATTTTGGCGGGTAAAATATTTCTTCGCCACTGCCTGTACATCGCTTGCGGTAACATGTGCCACACCGTCGAGGTATTTGTCCTTAAGGCGCCAGCCGCCAATTACCTCAAACATGCCAAGGACTTCGCCCTGAAAAAAGAGAGAGTCCTGCCCCATGACAAACGCCGCCTCTATTTGATTTTTTGCCTTTTGGACCTCACGCTCAGTCGGCGCCGCTGCCACAATACCGTCTATTTCCTTAAACAAGGCGCTCTCAAGCCGGTTTATTGACTTCGTGTCATTTGGAGTGCCCCCCCAAAAAAACAAATAGGGGGACTTATACAACCCGCTGTAACTGGCGAAAGCGTTTATGGCCAGCTTTTCTTTCTTTACAACGTCCTGATAGAGCCTGCCGCTCTTGCCTGAAAATATCTGCGACAACACGTCAAGGGCAAAGGCATCCCTCTGGGGAACAGACGGGACGTGATACGCAATAAGGACAAATGGCAGTTGTGCCTGTTTTTTCACCGTCAGACGTCTCTGCTCTGTTTGAGCCGGTTCTGTCCCGATTGACGGCGCTTTAATCTGTACCGCCGCTATGCCCCCAAAGTTCTTAGTTATTGATTTCATTATTTCCTCTGGATTTACGTCTCCGGCAACTATGATGACGGCGTTGTTTGGGGCGTAGTATGTCTTATAGTGCCTCATCAGGTCTTCCCTGCTCAGGGAAGAGATGTCATCCATCCAGCCGATAACCGGATTGTGGTACGGGTGCATGGTGAATGCCTTTGCCGCTACCTCCTCAAAGAGCAAGTCCTGCGGGTCGTCCTCTATTCTCATCCTGCGCTCTTCCATTACCACCTTCTTTTCCGAGCTTACGTCCTCGTGCCTGAGAAGGAGATTGGCCATTCTGTCGGCCTCCATCTCTATTGACAGGTTTATCCTGTCCGAGGCGAGGTTTTGATAATAGACCGTGTAGTCTCTGGTCGTACCTGCATTGTCCATGCCGCCATTTTTTTGCACAAGGTTCGAAAAGACCTTGGAGCCATAGCGTTGTGTGCCCTTAAACATCATATGCTCAAGAAAATGGCTTAGTCCCGTCTTTCCACGCGTCTCGTTTATTGACCCTACGTTGTACCAAATCTGAAACGAGGCAACCGGCGCCTTATGGTCCTCTGATATCAAGACCTTCAGGCCGTTGTCAAGCCGGTATTCCTTTACATTGCCGGTGCCCAAATTTGAGCCGGTACTCTGGCTCTCGTTGGTGACATTCACCGCCGGGGTGCACGACGCCGTCACAAGCGCGCAGATTAATAACAATAAGATTCTCTTCATTACCTCACCTCACTCATTTTCACTGTTTATGGCGTTTTCCACCAATAAAAGGTTTTCCTGTTCAAGTATCTCAACCTTCACCTTTGACACTCGTGTATGAACCATCTCCAGGACGGTTATCTTCATACCATCAAGTTCAATTATCTCGCCGCCGTCGGGGATTTTTTGCAGATGCGTCACAATAAACCCTCCAAGCGTATCGTACTGCGGGGATTCTGGAATTTCAATATTAAAGTCTTCCTTCAAATCCCTTATATTTATTGAGGCATAGACGATATATACGCCCAGTCCGATACTTATGACCGGCCTTTCGATGTCGTGTTCGTCCCTTATCTCACCCACTATTTCCTCAAGCAGGTCTTCTATTGTCACAATGCCTGTTACCGTGCCGTGCTCATTTACCGCTATGGCCATGTGGGTGTGCTTCTTCTGCATCTCGCTCAACAGATGGCTTATCATCATCGTCTCAGGCACATAGAAGGGCGGCCTCAGTACCTTTCTGATGATTATCTCCTTGTCCTGCGCAAGGAGTTTAAATACATCCTTTGCGTGCAGCGTCCCTTTGATGTTGTTTATCTCCTTGTTGTAAACAGGATATCTTGAGTACTGCTCCTCTGAAATCATGCGAAGTATATCCTCAAGAGGCTCATCTAACGAAACGGCTATGACACGCCCGGTTGGAACCATCACCTCTTTGACTGATATGTCAGTAAACTCAAACACGCTGTGAATCAGTTCCTGTTCGGTCGGCTCAAATATCCCCCTGTCCTTACCCTCTTTGATCAGGAGCTTAATCTCCTCCTGAGAGATAAGCGCCCTCTGCGTAAAGGCGGTCTTACCAAACGGTTTTAGTAATACATTCGCGCTTTTTGACAGGATTCCCACCATGACCGAACTGATTCGTGAGAACAAGGTTATAGGCCTCGCCACCATAAGCGCGATTTTCTCAGGATACATAAGGGCAATGGATTTCGGCACCAATTCACCGAGTATTAACGAGAAATATCCTATGACCGTTACAACTACCACTATCGCTATCGGCTCGGCGGACACGGAGATATACTTAAATGGTATGGAGGCAATAATCGGTTTAAATATCTCAATAGCCATAGCGCCGCCAATGGCGGAGGATACGGCGGAGCCTATGGTAACGCCGATTTGCACGGTGGCCAGAAATCTGTCAGGGTTTTCCTTGAGCTGCAGGAGGGTTCTGGCATTGGCGCTGCCTTCTTTGAGAAAGGTCTCTATCTTAAACTTGCGCGACGTTATGACGGCGATCTCGGAGGCCGCAAAAAACCCGCTAAAAAAAATAAACGCTAATATCAGTATAAGATTAAGCCACATAGCCCACAACATACCATAAGCGCGGCGGTATATCTTTCAATTTCATAAAAGGCTTTATTTTCAGAGACATCTTCTTAAACATCTCTTTACAACCACTCTCTGTCTATGCCACATCGTAATGTGGATTATACCAAAGCCACGTAGTTTAGTCTATAACATTTTTAATAAAGGCCATCGCGGGCGCGTCAATGCGACGGTACGGGAGGCATTAGAGGCATTTGGGACATCGGATTCTTGGCGACTGGATTCTGATGGGCACCGGGTGGCGGCATAGGAATCGTCGTTGGGGGCTGCGGTATCGGAGACGGTTGAGGCATAGTTATCTGTGGCGATGTGGGAGAACCAAGGGGGGTTGGCATCGCCGCCGCAGCGGCAGCGGCAGTTCTTGTGGAATCACCGGCCTGTCTTACCTTTTTCTTATCGAAATCGAAGACCTTTATAACGAGTTTATCCCCGTCTTTCGTGAACTCGACATAGTCGGTTGTTATTATGCTGACTTTGTAGCCGCCTACGCTGTCCCCTTCGTGAAGCAGACGCTGCCTTTGTCCCCTGCCTGTGGTGCTGTATGGGGTCTTCTTATCCTCCACGAACGCGGCCCTTGACTCGCCGGTTATCGTTCCATAGACGATGAATTCGGGCAGAGGGGCGTCCGGCTGAGACTTTACGGGTTTTCTATCCGGATGAAATACATTTTTTTCTGTCACTACCATATAATCGCCCCGCGCAAGGAGTTTTTTGGCGTCGTCGAATTTCACCTCATCCGTATCAAGCCTCATGTTCTTACTGGGAGATACCCTGATTGTTTCCTTTTTTTTGAAATTATAATAATCGTAAACACCCATAAACAAAACAACCAGTAAGAGCGATATATTTAGGACATTCAGTTGCTCCATGTATTTTTTCATATCAAACCGCCGCATCCACCATAGTTATTTCTCCTTCTTATTATAAAGTTCATATTCGATAAATGCGACTTTTTGTGTAAGCTCTTTGATTCGGCTTTTCAATTCAGAGATCAGCAAGGAAAAATACATAAGCGATACTATCAAAATCAAAATCAGAAAAGTGATTATTATAACAGGCGGATATCCCACTCCCAACATGCGCGCCAACGCGTTTACCAACGTATCAGCAAACGCCCCGCCGATTATTAAAAAACCCACAGCAAACCATAAAATCGAGAGATCCTCTCTGAACTTCTTCCTCCTTACAAGCTCAAAGATTATGACAACAACCAACAGCCCTGTCAGAATAATAAACGCGCGCGCCCCAAATGACATAGCCTAATATGCCCCACATTCCGTCATTTTATCAATCTCTCCTTAACATGACCATAACTATAGCCAACAGCATCCTTATCATATATATCAGCGGCCTTATCCCGCTGTGCATTGATATACCATCTAAGCGGTTGAACATTTTAACCGGCGTCTCAGATATTCTGAATTTTTTCTTATGCAGAAGCATAATCATATTGGCGTCGGGGTAGTCCAGAGGAAAATTGTCCCCGTGCGATAGGTAGCTCAACACAGCCTTGTCCATGAGTTGAAAGCCCGACGTCGGGTCAGTTATCGTCCTGCCTGTATATAGCCGGATTATCGTGCTGAACATTGAAATCACCGCTCTTTTGAAAAAACCCGCATTATAATCGCTGTCTATAAACCGAGTTCCTATGACTATGTTTGCCCCGTCACGTACCTTCGCCTCTAAGAGGTTTTTAATGTAAGACGGGTCATGCTGGCCATCGGCGTCCATAGTTATCACCATGTCATAGTTCTTATTTAAGGCAAATCTAAAGCCCGACTGCAGCGCGCCACCATATCCAAGATTAAACGCGTGATTGATTACATGGGCACCAAGCCGACTGGAAATTGCCGCCGTATTGTCGGTAGAACCATCACTTACGACGAGGATATCCGCTTCAATCGGGGCGTGGCGAATCTTTGCTATTACCGCCCCTATGGATTTCTCCTCGTTAAACGCCGGTATGATTATCAGCATCTTATCCATCTCAGTATACGAGCCTCAATGCCCCCTGCACGACATCCACCTCAGCAGGAACCTCAGCAGGCGTCTTACCAAAATAGTCGCCATCAACATGGCAATGGAAAGCACCACCTTCTATTGTCATCTTTTTGAACTCAACCTGCTCAACATATTTAGATTTATTCAAGACATGTCTTCCAAGAAATACATCCGCTACCGCCGCGACGAACTCCACCCTGCCCGAATAACGAAATATCGTGCCGTAGAGGCTGGGGTTTCTAACGTCCGCCTTTGGCGCCATACGAATATCGCCGCCATAACACGTCCCGTTGCTTATTATAACCGTATTGCAGGCAATAAAACCACCATCAATTGAGACTGCCATCTGATCAAAATTATTATTAATCAGGCAGTTTATCCCACTATAAATATACGCGCCAATGCCGGTGTATGCCTTTAGTTGCCTGTTAAGCCCGTAAACCGCCGCCGCGTCAAACCCCACGCCGGCCATTTCAATGAAATATCGTGTTCGCTCCGGTGCCCCATTAGTCCTTATCCTGCCTAACGATATGTCATAGGGGGTGCCGTTAATCAGTCTCTTTACGGCCTTCCTGATGTCGCCCTTCATCCCAAGGTCGTTGCACAGCACGCTTGAAGTCCCAAAAGGCAGCACGCCAACCGGCGTCTGTGAAAACACCGCCCCATTGGCCACCTCGTTAATCGTGCCATCACCACCGGCTGATACAATCATGTCGTATGCCCCATTGTGGGCGGCGACGGCCTCTTTTGTCCTCGCCTCCGCGTCCCCGGTTTTTGTCGTAAAAAATATATCAACGCCGAATCCGGCTGATTTAAATGTGTTCATTGCCATCACAAGCCTGCTAGTCTTAAAAGTCCCTGACTTGGGGTTAACAATTATCAGTACTGATAAGCCCATCTAACTCCTTTATTAAATCATTAATCCCGCCGAATTTATTAATCATCACCGGGGTGTGCCGGAGATACCTGATAAGGGCGTTGATATCTGCCCTTTTGTCAATAAACAATACGCGGCCACCGTTTGAGTCCCCCTCCTTTTTGATACGGGGAATCCTCACGTAGCCCAGCCCCCTGCTGCTTACATATCCCGTCGTATAGTCGGGATTGTCAGAGATACAAAGCTCCGCGGCCACACCACCAGCAGAGGCGGCCTTAGAGGCAAGCATAACGGCCTCAAGCACGCGTGTCTGACGCAGCAGTCCGGGAGCCGCCGCCTCAAACCCGGCAAGCGCCTCATCCTCTATGCCAAACCGGCTTACCCTGATGCCGCGAGGGGATTCGGTGTCGAGCCTTTCTCCAGTGGTGGCGTCAACAAGGGCTGCGCCGCTTAAACCCGCCCCGCATTCAATTATCGCCAGGGCGGCAGAGACCGCAAGAGAGCCGATGCCAGCACATCTGAGCAGCGCGGCAACGGCGCGCCGGGCAGCCTCTTCGTTTGTAATCCCGCATGTGCAAATCGGCAGCAACGGTATCTTCTTAATCTCTACGCCTTCAACTCGTTCGATTGTCACAGTGATGCTGTCCGGCTTGCCGCGGCTGTGGTTTAATGCCCTGCGAATCAGGTCAATAGCCTTGCCGTCAATCAACTCTTCTGTAATAATCCCTTCCGCCCCGGATATGTGGCGCCCCATGTGAGAGGCCCTCATGCGAATGCTGTAAAGGTCGGGGTATATGAATTCGTCAGTCATATCTCAACCCCAGTGCGGCGATTAATTGTAAATCGTCCGCCGCCGCCCTACCCTGCGTCGTAAGGTAGTTGCCAATCAGAAGCCCGTCGGCACCGGCCATAAATATAAACGAGTTCAACTGGCCGAGGGTTTGAAGCCTGCCGCCGCATATTCTTATCTCCTTGCCGGGGAGGATTAATCTGTAAACGGCGATTATCTTCAGCGCCTCAAGTGGGTCAAGCGTCGGCCTTCCACCCATTTTTGTGCCATCAATAGGCGTAAGAAAATTAATCGGCACTGAATCCACCTCCAAATCCCGTAATAACAATGCCATATCAAGCCTGTCCGCCCACGTCTCACCCATGCCAAAAATCCCCCCGCTGCAAAGCGAACATCCCGCCGCCTTTACCGTCCCAATAGTCCTCAGCTTATCGGCAAAAGAGTGCGTGGTACAGACGTTAGGGAAAAACCCCGCCGATGTCTCAATGTTGTGATGATAGCGGTTAAGGCCGACGTCCATGAGGGCGGCAAGCTGTTCAGCATTGATAAAACCAAGCGTGGCGCACGGTGAGAGCCTCGCCTCTTTAATGGCCGCGACCATAGCGGTAATCTTCTCGAGGTCTCTGTCAGAGACACTGCGCCCACCGGTGACGACGCAAAATCGCTTTGATTTATTTGTTCGGGCCTTGATGGCGGCGGTTTTTACAGCGGACGGCGTTTTGAGCGGGTATCTGTCGACAGGGGCGGCGCTTATTGATGACTGGGCGCAAAAGGCGCAGTCCTCAGAACAGCCGCCCGCCCTTGCGCTTAGTATTGAGCAGAGGTCTATGGTGTCGCCCTTGAAGTGTTCCCTGATGGAGTTGGCGGCGGCAAACAGGTCAAACAAGGCCGCGCCCTCAGCGGTAATAAGCGACGAGGCCTCGTCTCTGTTTATGCTACCACCTTCGATAACCTTATCTCTAAGTTCCAAAATGGCCGCAGAGACTATCGGCCTGTGGCATGATAAAGCCGCACGTAAAGTCATAGCCGTAAGTATAGCAATAAATTCACTGAAATTCTACAAATATTTTAGTGGCAGGGGAATACTGCGGGATGACACAGCCCCAAAATAATTCTTGACAAATAATTCTAATTGTTTTATCATTATAATATTATCATGCTTTTAGCATGACTAAATAAAACATATATCAGGGAGGCAGTACATGTCAGATGACAAACGTTACATTCAGGACCCCAAGACCGGCTTGTTTGAAGGGAGCAGACCCGGAAACGGCAAGAAAAAGGTAAAACCAGCTTTTCTCCGAAAAAAAGCAGCGGCAAAGAAAGCGGGCAATAGGCGTACGGTAAATCATGGAATTGAGTTTGCCATACCCGGGAATTTCCATGGGGATATTGCAAAACGCAGTGAAGAAATGTTTAAGCTATCAAGAGAAAAACTCGCGCAAGGCGGTCATACATTCCCTGACAAGGATGTAGCAAAATATCAAGGAGATGGGTATTGGACAGGCCAGGCGTCGGAGTATGGTGCAGGTAAAGATGAACTAACTGCTAAACAAGAGCCTTATGGAAAAGACCACAGCGCCGTCGCTATAAATAGAATTTTTTCATATAAAACATATCCTACTGTGAGAAATGAATTTGTTGTTGTAGGTGACATGGGAAAGGATGATGGCAAAATAGAAACACGCAGAGTAAATAATACAGGTATGTATGCCTCATATATAGATGAAAACGGTGTAAGACAACAGTATCCACATCCTACTAATATAGTGGATTTTCATCCTGACTCTCTTGACAAATTTTGCGGTAAATCCAAATGCGGAAGGGAACCTATAATGATGAAAACCTGCGAGTCACCTGAGGAATGTGCAAAAGTACAAACGGATATGAAAGAGAGGATAAAAAAGTGGCGAGAGGAAAATGTGAAGAATAAATAGAAAACAAAGAGATATCGCTTCAAATGAGACCGTTAGCCTCGTTTTAGCATGTGGGGCTAACGGTTTTTTTACTATTGATCACGTTTTATGATACAATGACGTAGGAGGTAATGACTACATGAGCAATACTGTTAACTTATCTTATATGTGTGTAATAATTACTATCTGTGTATTTTTTCAAATATCCGTTGTAAATCAATGCTACGGGGGAAATATAAAACCCAAAAAATATTTGAAAAAAGAATCAACATCACCAGAAGGAAATATAATCATCAGACATCTTGGAGAACATCCCGATGACTTTTATTGGGATATCTGGCTTTATTCAAGAAAGAACCCATCGAAGAAGGCGCTCCTTTTCTCTTATGAGCGTGATGCGGATGTGCTTATTTCATCTGACGAAAAATGGCTTGTTATAAATTATAGAGTTGGAACTACCGACACAGATGCTCTTTTATTCAAAAAAGTTAAGGACTTAGAATATGAAGAGATTGATTATCTGAATGACAAAGCGTGGGACTTATTCAAAAAGACACATAAACAATATAAAATCCCTCAATTTGGTCATAGTTATGCGGAGGCAGTCCTATGGTCGAGCGACTCGAAATCTGTAATGATTGAAATCTACGGTCACGATGATTTGTCCCCAAAGAACCTTGAACCGTGGTACTGCATATATGACCTAACGACAGGAAAGATGACCCTTGACTTCAACCGCGTGTTTAACCGTGACACGTATCATCCAAACGGAAAGGCTAAAGGCAGAAACCTGTACCATTCTTAAATATGATAGAAGATAGGGAGTAAATGATTAGATTAACTAATGTGTCTTACTTATGTATAGCTATCTCAACTTATGTATTATTAAATATCATAGGAGCAGGCCAATGTTATGGAGAAGATAAAACACTCAAAAACCATCTAATAAAAGAGTACACTTCACCAAAAGGAAATATAATCGTAAGACATTATGTAGATGGTTATGAAATTTGTCCTGATGGCGACATATGGCTTTACTCAAAAAAGAATCCATCAAAAAAGGCGCTCCTTTTTTCTTATGAGCGTGATGCGGATGTCCTTATTTCACCTGATGAAAAATGGCTTGTTATTAATTATAGAGCTGGATGCAACGTAACTGATGCAAACTTATATAAACAGATTAAGGACTTAAAATATGAGTATGTAACATCGCTAAATGATTTTGCGTGGGATTTATTCAGAGTGACGCACAAACAATATAAAATCCCTGATTTTTTCCATAATTATGCGGAGGCAGTCCTATGGTCAAGCGACTCGAAATCTGTAATGATTGAAATCTACGGTCACGACGACATATCCCCAAAGAAACTTGAACCGTGGTATTGCATCTACGACTTAACGACAGGAAAGATGACCCTTGACTTTAACCGCATATTTAACCGCGACACGTATCACCCAAACGGTGAGGCCAAAGGCAGAGAGCTATTCACGTACTAAGGGCTGATAGCGTCTCCTCATATTGGCCTCCAGCGCAGGGCAAACGCATTAGGAAAAAAAGCAGAAATTGCCTATGTCTTCATTCCGGCTTGTCCCTTTCCGTCATTCCGGCTTGCAGACTGTGTCACAATAGTAAAGCAGCC
>NZ_JBJUSG010000056.1:0-21246 GCF_046044395.1 Candidatus Magnetominusculus dajiuhuensis
GCTTTCAAAAACCCTTTTATCAATAGGTGCAAATTTCTATATCGGAGCTTGGGTAGTTTAAGCGTGTTTTTATATTTCTATATGGTAGAATAAACTATGGTATTTAAATTTCTATGCAGTATCAGCTGCTGTAGGCCGCTTAACTTGTATAGTGGGGGGATATTTTATGCTCATTTCCGAAGATCAATAATAAAGAACAATTTGCACAATAAACAAAATGAAACATTTTGTATAGGGTACCCCCTGTAAATGCCAGTAAACCCGAATATTTATTGAAGGCCGAAAAGGCCAAAAATAGACAAAACGGTGAAGGCGCGGCGTGTCCCCCTTTTTTTGCCTTGACAAAAACCACGAATGTGGTTACAATAAGGCATGATATTTGAATGGTCAGAGCCGAAGCGGCTTGCCGTTTTGAAAATGCGTGACCTTGATTTTTTCGACGCGCAGTCTTTGTTTGATGGAAGGTGTTTATACACCTTCCCTTCGCCAAGAGGCACGGAGGAAAGGTGGGTCAGCGTAGGAGAAATGAATGGACGACTTATTGCCGTTGTGTGGACGCGGCGTGATGACGCCGTTCGCATTATTACTATGAGGAGGGCGAGAGATGAAGAAAAAAGAACATATCGTGCGCTATACGTCTGAAGAGCTTGCCGCTATGTGCGCGCGCGGCGAGAGCCTTACCGATTGGGCGAAGGTTGATGCTATGACGGAGGAAGAGCTGGAGGCCAGTATCGCCGCAGACCCCGACGATGTGCATGAGCCATTGGACTGGAGTCAAGCATTTGTCGGTTTGCCCCCGGGCAAGAAGCACATCAATATCCGCGTGGATGCTGATGTGCTTGACTGGTTTCGTAGCAAGGGCAAGGGATACCAAACTTACATGAACAGCGTGCTTCGCGCGTTTGTGGCGAAGCAAGGCGCAGGAAAAGTTGGCAACAGGCTGTGAGCGAGCGCAAACACCTTACAGGGCTTTTTTCAAGACAGTTTGAGCTTAGGGGGTGGCATATGGACTAAAAGTTTGCCGCCTTCAGAGTAGTGCGTCGGTATACCGAGTGCGTCATTTTCGGCGACTGCCTTCTTTGCCGCTCTTGTAAACGACTTTTGCGCCAGCGCAATCAACGCATCAGCATCATCAAAGATGCTGTCGTCATCAATAGATGGCGTATGCTTCACCGCGCGCTTCACGTGATTTGCTCCTGCAAGCGATACATGACTTATTGTAGCTTTTTTTGCAGTTTTTTTGCAGAAGTAATTTATAGATAATTATAGGTGTCAGGTTAGTAGTGCGGGATTTACGGGGTGAAGGGGAGGTTACCTCCCCTTCGTCGTTAATCCTTATGCCGTTTAATTGAGTACATGTTATAATATTCATGGAACAATGAATAGAAAAAACCTCACACTATTTATCGTAGCACAGGCGCTCGTGTTGGCGCTTTTGGGGGCGGCTTATCTCGTGTTTTTCTCCGGTGGCGGCACACAGCCGTCGTTTCAGCAGGTCAAAGACTCATACAGACCCTCGGAGGCCGTCCTGCTTGACAGGAATATGGAGGTAATCCATGAACTAAGGGTTGACGCGAGGGGGCGGCGACTTGCGTGGCAGCCGTTGAAAGACATATCGCCCGCCGTCCTTCAGGCAATAATCCACATAGAGGACAAGAGGTTTTACGCCCACCACGGTGTGGACGTCTTCGCCATCGCCTCATCAGCCCTCAAATCAGCAGCGCGGCGCGGCGCCAGTACCATAACCATGCAGCTTGCCTCTGCCCTGAACGATGGATTCAGGCCAAAAAAGGGGAGGCGGTCATTCGCCCAGAAGATAAGCCAGATTAAGGCCGCCCTATCCCTTGAGCGCAGATGGTCAAAAGACGAAATCCTTGAAAGCTATCTGAATCTGGTTACTTACAGGGGAGAGCTGACTGGCATTGGGGCGGCGTCAAGGGGGCTTTTTGACAGGGAACCATCAGGGCTTACGCAGTCTCAGTCTCTTGTCCTTGCCGCCCTTGTGGGGGCACCAAATGCCTCGTATCAGGCCATAGGGACGCGGGCATGTCTGTTTGCAAAGGGCCTTAAATGGGATTACTCCTGCGAGCAAATCAGACAGTTGGCCTGTGAGACACTCTCAGTCCCCTATCAAATCAGGTCTCGAATTGCCTTTGCCCCGCATGTGGCACGGCTTTTGATTAAGAATGCTCCGGTAGTTTCAACGCTGGACGGTGAGCTTCAGCGTGTCGTGTTGGAGAGGCTTGACAGACACCTGATTGCCCTTAAAGACAGCAATGTTTCAGACGGTGCGGTGCTCGTCGTGGAAAATAAGACGGGTGAGATACTGGCCTATGTGGGAAACGGCGGCGGGGTGTTGTCAAGCGCCGTGAAAGTTGATGGCGTCAGGGCGCGGCGCCAGGCAGGGTCAACCCTAAAACCATTCCTTTATGAATTGGCGCTTGAGCGCGGGTTTTTAACGGCGGCTTCGATTCTGGATGACTCCCCGCTGAGGATTCAAACGACGTCGGGGCTTTTCATCCCTCAAAACTATGAAAAGGATTTTAAGGGACAGGTAAGCGTAAGGACGGCGTTGTCGTCATCTCTGAACGTGCCGGCTGTCAGGGTTTTAGAGATTGCGGGGCTTGAGGCCTTTACCGACAGGCTCAGGGCGTTGGGCTTTAATGGCTTAAAGGAGGACGCGGAGTTCTACGGCTATGCTATCGCGCTTGGCTCTTTGGACGTAACCCTGCTTGAGCTGGTAAACGCCTACCGCACGCTTGCCAATGGCGGCGTGATGGGAGAGTTGACCCTGACTGACAACCCTGCCCCGGCAAAGCCACGGCAGATACTGGACAACAGGGCTGCCTATATAATATCAAACATATTGTCTGACAGAGGGGCAAGGAGCCTGACCTTCGGCTTTGAGAATCCCCTTTCGACGAGATTTTGGACGGCCGTTAAGACCGGCACAAGCAAGGACATGCGGGACAACTGGTGTGTGGGATACTCTGACCGCTATACGGTTGGCGTGTGGGTTGGAAATTTTTCGGGAGCGCCGATGAGAGACGTAAGTGGCGTAACCGGCGCGGCACCGCTGTGGGTAGATGTGATGAGTTATCTCCACAGCACGGCCTCGTCAAAGGCACCCGCGCCACCGCCAGGCGTTACCTCTGAGATTATCAGATTTGAAGACGGCGTAGAGCCAGACCGGCGCGAAGTATTCATAAAGGGCACAGAACCCAACTCAGGGGATAAGCCTGCCCCCGCGGTAGTCAGGCTCAACAGAGAATATGAGACCCCCCATATAACCTATCCACCCTCTGATACAATAATAAGCCTTGACCCGGACATCGGCGAGGCAAATCAAATAGTAGTTTTTCAGTACATCCCACAGTATGAACGCCTCACATGGACGCTAAACGGTGAAAGGCTCAGCTCACAAGGGTCGCCCCGTCTGTGGAGGCCCCAAAAGGGAAACTACACGCTTTCCATTGTGAACAACGAAAAGATAGTACTTGATACAGTATCATTTCAAGTCCGGTAAGGCGGGGGGATTTAGGCACTTTCGGGCACTTTATTTAGCCGCCCCATGTATGATAGGATTATGGTATGCGGGAGATTATTATATCCAGACGGCTCAGGCCTTGAGTAATATCAGCAATTCTATTTCAGGTGGGCGCAGAGGCGTGAGCAGTCCCGCCGAATTGTTAATTGTTTTTGTCGAATCCATAAAATCGTTTATAAAAAACAATCACATCATCTACTCGGCCGCTTTGGCCTATTACGGGATTTTTGCCTCAATCCCTATGTTGATTCTTGCCGCTTTATTATTAGTGGGCTATTTCACGTCTTCTATGGGGGCTATTGATGGGCTGAAGAGGATTATTTCTATTGTGCTGCCGCAGCAACAGGACATAATCCTGAAAGAGGTATATACGCTCTCAAACCTGAAGGGGAGCTGGGGCGTTGTTGGCGTCATTGCCTGTGTCTGGTCTATCACACCCCTGATGTCCACACTGAGGGTTGTCTTTGCGAACATCTTTAAGGAAGACAACCGAAGGCCTTTTCTTATAGGAATAGCCATAGATGTTGTAATAGTATTTTTATTCCTCCTGATTCTCATATCCCTCGTCGTTGGCGAGATTGTTTACTCACATCTGCTGGCCGTTATTTTTAACCATATCCCGTTCGTTTATCAAATAATCGGCCTGAGTACAAACCTGCTCATATCAATAGTCGCCCTTATCGCTTTTTTTTATGTGTTAATACCTGTACGAACCGGTTTTTGGAATATCTTTGCCGGTGTGCTGGTGACATCTTTATTATGGTCTGTTGTGAAGCCAACATTTGCGTATTTTGTCGTTGCCAATCCCCATTTCGGGTTTGCCTTTGGCTCTCTGAAGGCAATTTTAGTGATAATCCTTTGGGTATATATGTCGTTTTTTATCCTGCTGATAGGGGTAGAGTTTACCGCGAATATGCACAGAAAGGGCATTGTTTCACTGAAGTATTTAATTGAAACACACCCAAGCGGCAAAATCCACAACGATATGCTCTATAAATACGCCAGATCATACAGAGCCGACACTGTTATTTTTCAATCCGGAGACACTGCCGGCGAAATGTACTATATCCTCGGCGGTGCGGTTCAGATAACCGAAAACGGCCACATTATAAGCGAACTCAAAGAGGGGCATATCTTTGGAGAAACCGGCATGCTGCTGCATTCCAATAGGACAAAAACCGCGGCGGCTGTATCGGACAATACCATCCTCCTTCCCATTAACTCAGAGGATTTTGATGCGCTCTCAAAAAGTGACCCGCAAATGGTTCTGCTTCTGCTTAAGGAGATAGCGAGAAAACTTGCCTGCTCATAGGTCATCCCAAGCGAAGACCACCTGAAAATATTATAGGGATTTGGGTAAAATAAAATCGTTGCCATATTAATAATAACTATGTTACATTACATTGCAGACGATGTAAGGGGTGGTAGTTCAGTTGGTTAGAACGCCGGCCTGTCACGCCGGAGGTCGCGGGTTCGAGCCCCGTCCACCCCGCCATACAAAATCGTTATATATCAGTGAGTAATCTGCAGCATCAGATACCACAAAACGCCTTGCCTATTCCTACTATAAATAGTGTCATGTCAACCGTCTATTGATTGCATAGGTATCTTGTGATTTTTTTTCAAATGCGATTGCCCTGTGTTTATACGAGGAAAGTTGACACAGAGAACCCGCTGATGGTACATTCAAGAGAGTTGGATTTTCCAAGCCTTACTGAACCAAGACAGATTTTGCCTGAATAGGCCAATAAGGAGTAACCAATGATACTTCAGGACTGCACAATGGCGGAATTCACAGAATATCTCCAAAAGACAAAGACGATTGTGTTTCCTTTTGGCACTATTGAAGAACACGGTAGTCACTTACCGTTAAGTACAGACACGCTGACCATAGAAGAGGCAGTTCATTTAGCAGGGAAAGAACGTGATTTCTTTCTTGCCCCTCCAATCCACTATGGTGTATGTACTTCTAATGGCAATCATCCGGGTACTATAAGGATAACAGCCAAAACGTTGAGGCATTTGACCTTAGACCTCGTTAGAGACGCATATACAAAGGGATTAAGGAATTTTCTGCTAATTTCTGGACATGGCGGTAGTCTTCATATGGAGGCCATTAAAGAGGTGTCAGAGATATTAATCCATGAGTTAGATGATATAAGGCTTGCGGTCTTCTCGCCTTACGAAATGCTTATAAAGGAACTTTTTGGCCTATGTGAGACAGAAAACGACGGCCACGCCGGGGAGCTTGAGACATCTATGGTGCTTGCCATATCTCCCAACCTCGTCAAAGGAAGAGCAAAAGAGGAATACCCACAGTTTCCTAAACCGTTCATAGTCAGAGACAAAGTAAAATACTGGCCTGGAGGCGTATGGGGTAATCCTGAGAAGGCGTCAATTGAGAAGGGTAAGAAGGCCATTAAAATCATTTCTGATAAGATCATAGAATTGATAGATAGGATTGAGCAGGGTGAGGAATTTTAGAAGGTGGTGGCCGCTGAGAGGATGGGGAGGCAGTTTTGGGTTGTGATGTGGTATAATTGATATAAGGTGCCAGCGGCAATTAAGGGACCAGGTAATTCTAAGCCCAGTTGCACAATATTGTGAATTAGGAGGAGAACATGAAGAAGAAAGTTCAGAAGCGGATCAAGCCCCGAATTGGTATTGAGGCTCTCATTCGTATCAGGAAAGGCGGCTTCCATGCCACAAAGAAGTCGAAGTCAAAAGATCGAAGGCCAACCAACTGGCTGAGTTATTTAGACGATGGATTGAGTTCTCTTAATGAGAGAGTTCAGTCCATCGCCTAACCAACGGCCATGCAGTAATCCTTGACGGCACATAATGGCCATTGATAGGATAGGTTGTCCACATGATAATCCTAAGCCATACAGGAGAGTAACATGAAGGTAATGGCTATAAATGGAAGCCCAAGAAAAAACTGGAACACGGCAACATTGCTTCAAAAGGCCCTTGAAGGTGCAGCCTCATGTGGAGCTGAAACAGAACTTATTCACTTATATGACCTGAGCTTCAAGGGATGCGTAAGCTGCTTTGCGTGTAAAACCATAGGGGGTAAAAGCTACGGCAAGTGCGCTGTTGCCGATGACCTGACAGCGGTCTTCCGCAAGATTGAACAGACTGATGCCATTATCTTGGGTTCACCTATCTATTTTGGCAGTGTCTCTGGAGAAATGAAATCATTCATGGAACGTCTGCTGTTTCCGAATCTTACTTATACTGATCCACCGCAGTCGCTCTTTCCTAATAAGATTAGAACAGGCTTCATCTATACAATGAATGTAACGGAAGAACAGATGAAGGAGTGGGGATACGTTCAATTATTCAGCCATCATGAGAGATATCTCAAGATGATATTTGGGGAATCCGAGTATCTCTGCTGCTTCGACACTTATCAGTTTGATGATTATTCAAAGGTTGTTTCAACCCGCTTTGATCCTGAGAAGAAGTCAAGGAGACGACAGGAGGTATTTCCTGCTGATTGCGAGAAAGCCTTTCAGATGGGAGTAAGGTTTGCTGGTGGGCGGTGATGCTTGAAGAAATGTATATTGACCCACCCATGCGGTTAGAATCCTTATTTTTGCCAGTTACCAGTTAGGTATAAAATGTACCTGACTAAGGGGTTACATCTCAGGCACGATATTGTAGAAATGAAAGTGATTTCTGTGATAGTATAATACGACTCCAGTCTCATTGCAGTAAATGGAATGAGTTGAAAAGAGGAAAGTAAACTAAAGCGGGGGAATGATATATGGAAAAGGACATGTCAAAAAGCACGAAAAATGAGATACTGGCTGCCTATAACGAGTTATTGGCCAAAGTCAGGGAGCAAAAAACCATTGATAGGCAGGTTGAAAAGAAGAAACATGAAGAGAAGGAGATCGTAGAGGTTGCATCGGATACCAGTATGGAGAAGATTGTAAAGAACCTTGCGAACATCAAAGTTGATATCGTGAATTCGCTTGACGGCCTTGAGGAGAAACTAATTGCTGAATATAAAACTCTGACTGGCCTTCAACATGCTATTAGCATTGAAAAGAGAAATCTCGAAGAAGTGCATGAAATAGCGGTCAATGCTGACAGCCTCGCGGCATTGTTGTTGGCTCAGAAGGAGAGAAAGGAGAAGTTTGAGTCGGAGATAACTCAAAAGAGACAAGCTCTGGAAGACGAAATAACCGAAAGGAGACTTCTGTGGAAAAAGGAGCAGGCGGAGTACGAGGCAACGACAAAAGAAAAAGATGCTCTGTCCAAAAAAGAGAAACAGCGTGCCGAAGAGGAATATAACTACAGTTTCCAGTTAAAGAAGAAAAAGGAATCCGATGAGTACGAAGCTAAAAAGGCAGCCCAAGAGAAAGAGCTTACAGAAAAACGCGAAGCCTTTGACAGGGATATAGCAGAAAGAGTGTCTGCACTTGAAGCAAAGGAGAAAGAGTATAACGAGTTAAAAGCCAGGGCTATATCATTCCCTTCGGAACTCGAAAAGGCTGTCAAAGATACAGAGAAGGCGGTTCTGAGTGGACTGGAAGTAAAATATAAGCACGAGGCAGCACTTCTATCGAAGGAAATTGAGGGCGAGAGAAAACTCAATAAACAGATGGTTGCATCTCTGGAGGCTAAAATCAAGGAGCAGGATGAGATGATCCGCCAGCTTACGCAAAGGGCAAGCGAGGCTGGACTTCAGGTGCGAGATATTGCAGTAAAGGCTATTGAAGGTGCTTCAGGGCAGCGTGTGATTATAAGGGAACAGGAAAAGGGGGAGTGAACCACGTTTCTTTTTTATAAGAGAACGGCTATCCTCACTATGGATTAGGTAGGCTGAGAAGTCTACCACTTTATATAAACTACTGCTACACTTTATCTGCGGATAGCCTAGTTAGGATGGCTTGATACTCTGAAACGGGAGATAGAAATATGGAACAAGTGTCGGCTGACAATTTTCTTATAAAGGCAATAGATATACCCCAATTGTGTGAAGTTATCCATAGTATAATGGAAAGATATAATGTATATCTTGGGGTTAATGTAGTTGTGGTTGTAATAAACTGTCTTGATGAGCAATGCACTACAGTCATAGACAATATAAAGCACGAGATGAGGAGGTTTTATCCTTCAATTATTGATAACGATACCTTAATTCAAATAGAAAAATTCTACAATATGCGTCTTTTGGGAGGGATATTTTTACCTAAAATAAAGACTTATGAGAGCCTCTTGTCTATTGAATTTGGGCTGCCCGCCGACAAGACAGGGAATTATCCCCTCGTTGGCGGCTTCCGGAACTCAGGCTAAAGGCTATTATGACACAGTCTGGTCGAGTGGAAAACTTTTCAGCCGCGTATATTGCGCCCCGCCCGGCGTTAATTCGCTTCTCATCAGCGCTATCTCCCGCACATCGCAGACCCCAAAGTCCTTGTCCGAAATGGCGCATAGTTTTTCATAGAGGGGTGTATAATCCCGCAGGCTTTTCACCCGCGCAATTGTCAGGTGCGGCGAAAAGGGTCTGCCTTCCTTTTTGATGCCAATCAGGGACAGTCCTTCTTCGATGTCAGCGGCAAGAGAGTCTAACTCAGGGGATTTCGTCACGCCTGTCCAGATTATATCAGGCCTTTTCAGGCTTGAAAATGCGCCGATTGTCCTTAGTTCTATCTGAAAGGGTGCGTAACCCGCGGTGAGTTCCTTCAGTGTTAGTGCAATTTTATCTACCGCGCCTTCGTCCAAATCACCAAGAAATTTTACTGTGAGGTGAAGGTTTTCCGGCCTTACCCATTTGACGTCGGCACGCAACGGCTTGAGTGTGCCGATAGTATGCCCTATCGCGGCCCTTTGGGCCCCGGATATGTCTATTGCTATAAATGTCCTCTGCGTCATCAGAAAAACCTCATCCTCGTCGCTATCTGCAAGATTATATTTACATATATACCCGCGGCCACATCGTCAAGCATTACGCCCAGGCCACCCTTTATACGCTCCATGTAATTTACTGGAGGGGGTTTTATTATGTCAAATCCCCTGAAAAGAAAAAACGCCAGCACCAGGACAATAAAACCCTTAGGCACGTATAATATGGAGACGAAAAACCCCGCAACCTCGTCTATTACGATGCGGTGGCTGTCTTTCTCGTTAAAGTACCCCTCAGCCACATCGGCAGCCACCGTGCCCACTACGATTACAGCGGCGGTTATCATAAGGAGCGTGAAATCCGTGGGCCATAACGCCACAAAAAATACTAACGCCGCCAGCGTCCCAAACGTACCCGATGCAACCGGGGCGTAACCCACAAACCATACCGTCGCTATTGTTGATAGTATTTTTTGCGGCAGGCTACTCTTCAATTATTTTGTGCGTGTACTCAACCGGCACGCCACCATTGATTGTCGTCTTTACGGAGCAGTACTTTGTCATTGAAAGCTCAACGGCGCGCTTTACGGCCTCATCTGAAATGTTCTTCCCTTTGACAACATACTCTACAATGATTTTCTGAAAGCGTTTCGGATGAGTTGCCACCTTGTCGCCTGAGACGTTGATTTCAAACCCCGTGACTTCCTGTTTCTTCTTCTTTAGGATTGAGATGACGTCCATGGCGGAACATCCCCCTGTGGCGATTAACAATAGCTCAGACGGTCTCATGCCGGTGTCCTCTCCACCGCTTTCATGGTCGGCGTCTACCACTATGGCGTGCCCGGAGTCGGCCTCCGCCACAAATTTCATCCCATTGACATAGGTCAGCTTTGCCTTCATAAAAAAAATCCCTCCTTAATCGTGAAGCATTAATCGCTTTATCGCCGATGCGCGGCCAGTTTCGTTGTCAATCTGAATAACGACGGCACAAAAAATACCCTTTCCCGTGGCAACCTCGTATTTTACGGGGATTTGAGTCAAAAATTTCTCGACTATCTGCCCAACATTCACCCCTATGACACTCACGGCAGGGCCAGTCATTCCAACATCGGTTATGTACGCCGTTTGATTGCTGAGGATTTGTTCGTCCGCCGTTTGAACATGCGTATGAGTGCCTATGATGGCGCTGACCTTGCCGTTGAGATAGTAACCAAGCGCCTGCTTTTCAGATGTCGCCTCCGCGTGCATGTCAACTATTATTATGTTGGTGTGCCTTTTTATCTCCTCTATGGCCGGTATAACCGTCCTGAACGGGCAGTCCGACGGTGCCATGAACACCCTGCCTGTGAGATTGACAACCCCCGCCTTCAGACCGTTTTTAAGGCCGTAGATTATGCTGCCAAACCCCGGCACACCCGGTGCGTAGTTCAACGGCCTTAGAATCCTGTCCTCTTTTGAAACGTATGAGACGGCCTCTTTCTTGTCCCACACATGGTTGCCCGTTGTAATGACATGCACGCCGCAGTCGAACAACTCTCGCGCGGTTTTTTCAGTTATCCCAAACCCGCCCGCGGAGTTCTCGCCGTTGGCGATGACGAAGGATACGTCTTCTTTTTCAACAAGCTCTGGCAGATAATGCCGCACCAGCACCCTGCCAGGCCTTCCTATAACGTCCCCGATAAATAAAACGTTCATAAAGTCCCCTATTTGGCGTACTCTACGAAACGGGCCTCTCTGATAACCATAATTTTAATCTGCCCGGGGTAGGTCATCTCTGATTCTATCTTCTTTGCGATTTCGCGCGAGATCAGGTGGGACATCTCGTCGGTCGTATCCTCCGGCTTCACTATGATGCGCACCTCTCTGCCTGCCTGAATGGCGTAACACTTTTCCACACCCTGGTAGGACATGGCTATCTCTTCCAGTTTTTCGAGGCGTTTAATATAGTTCTCAATGCTTTCACGCCGTACTCCGGGGCGGGCTGCCGATAGGGCGTCTGCCGCCGTTACCAGCGCCGACTCCACGCATATAGGGTCGCCATCGCCGTGGTGGACTAGCATGGCGTTGATTATCCTTTCATCCTCGCCGTATTTCCTTGCAATTTGGGCGCCGATTTCGTGGTGCGCCCCCTCAAACTCATGGTCAACCGCCTTGCCTATGTCATGAAGAAGGCCGGCACGTTTGGCCAGCTTTACGTCGGCCTTCAGCTCACCGGCCATCATGCCGGAGAAGTAGGCCACTTCGCGCGAATGCTGAAGTACGTTTTGCCCGTACGATGTCCTGTATTTAAGCCTGCCCAACAGTTTGATAAACTCTGGATGCACGCCCGTAAGCCCTAAATCAAAAACGGCCTTCTCGCCCTCTTCCCTCATGGCGTTGTTGACCTCTTTGCGAACTTTCTCCACTATTTCCTCTATTCTTGCGGGGTGAATCCTGCCGTCTGATATAAGGCGCTCAAGCGAAATCCTCGCGATTTCACGCCTTACCGGGTCAAAGCCCGACAGCGTTACCGCCTCAGGTGTGTCGTCCACGATGAAGTCCACGCCGGTTGCCGCCTCCAGTGCCCTGATGTTCCTGCCTTCTCTGCCTATTATGCGGCCCTTCATCTCTTCATTTGGCAGGGAAACGGCCGTCACGGTTGCGTCGCATACGTATTCACCCGCATATCTCTGTATGGCAAGGCCGATAATATTACGCGCCTTCTTTTCAGATTCGTCCTTTGCCTCCTGTTCTATTTGTTTTATCAGTTTGGCTTCCTCGAATCTTATCTCATTTTCCACCTTTTTCAGCAGCAACGCCTTGGCCTCTTCTACGGTCATGCCGGAGAGTTTTTCAAGTTTTTCGGTCTCCATCTGTATGAGCTTGTCGTATTGCTTTTCCTTTTCGGCAAACTGCTGCTCTTTTCTGATGAACTCCTTCTCTTTTCTCATCAGTTCGCTGTCTCGTTTTTCGAACTGGTCGAGTTTCTTGTCCAGGTTTTCCTCTTTGTGTCTGAGGCGTTTTTCCATTTGGCTGAATTCGTTCTTTTTTTCCTTGACTTCTCTTTCAGCCTCGGCCTTTGTCTGATAACGGAGGTCTTTGGCCTCGACAAGCGCCTCTCTCCTGACCCTCTCAGCTTCTCTTTCCGCGTCTCTCAGTACGTCTTGTTGTTTGAGTTGCAGCTCTTCAAATCTCTTCTTAAAAACACCCTTGAAAAAGAGCGACATGGCAGTACCCGCCGCCGCCCCCGTGATTATAGCTATCAGCACGTATACGATACTATTCATTTGCTGTGTGCCTCCTTTGTTGTAGCCGATTTTTTATCTCAATTTCATAACCCTGTGAAGACGGTTCATAAAATACCTTTGGATTCGTTAAATATGACTGCTCTACATAATGCCCCGGATAGTCATGTGGATATTTATAGCCCGGCGCGCCAACCCGCAAGTGCAGAGGGACTGGCTGTATCTGTTCGTTTCGCACCGCCGCTGCCGCCGCCTCCACGGCCATATAACAGGCATTGCTCTTTGGTGCCTGCGCTATGTATATAGCCGCCTGACAAAGGGGGATACGCCCCTCAGGCATTCCTACCCGCTCTACCGAAAGGTATGCCGCCGCGGCAACCCCAAGCGCCTGCGGGTCTGCGTTTCCTACGTCCTCGGAGGCGCATATGATTATCCTCCTTGCGATAAACAGAGGGTCCTCACCAGCATTCAGCATCTTGGCAAGCCAGTATACAGCCGCGTCGCAGTCTGAACCCCTCATGCTCTTTATAAAGGCCGATATAGTGTCATAATGCTCGCTCTCATCATAGTACGGCGTCTTGTCGGAAACCGTGTCTTTGATTACATTCAGGTCTATGGTGCTTAACCCCACGTGCCTTACCGACAGGGCGGCCAGCTCAAGGATGTTAAGGGCGCGCCTTGCGTCTCCTGCGGCCATCAGGGCCACGTAGGATAAGGCGTCTTCAGCCAGGCTTAGACGGCCCTGATATCCCCTTGTATCTGTCAGCGCCCTTTGTAGGATTGCCTTTATATCTTCGGTGGATAGTGGATTAAACCTGAAAATCATCGTCCTTGATGCAAGCGCCGGCGTAAGGGCGAATGACGGATTTTCAGTTGACGCCCCGATTAAGACAATCCTGCCGGATTCGATGTGGGGCAAGAGGGCGTCCTGCTGGACTTTGTTAAAGCGGTGAATCTCGTCAACAAATACGATGGTTTTAGAGGTTGAGGCAATAGAAACGGCCTCTCTGATTTCTTTGATGCCCGATGTGACGGCGTTAATCTCCACGAAAACTGATTTGGTCTTGTCGGCAATAATGTGCGCGGTGGCGGTTTTGCCAGTTCCCGGAGGACCATATAGCACGAGGGATACGATTTTGTCGTCTTCGATAATATTGAGCAGCGCCTTACCCTTTGAAAGAATATGTCCCTGCCCGGCTATCTCAGATAAATCCGCAGGCCTCAGCCTCCAGGCCAGCGGTGCCTCGCGCTCCTCACCCCCAACCCCGCTACGATGTCCCTTAAACAAATCCAATGTATATAGTCCTTAAATAAATTCTTAACTACGGGCAATGCCCGTAAACCGCACATCTGCTACGCGGACTAACGCAAAACGCAAGGTCAATCGGGCACGGCAGGCGAGATTTGATTGGAGATTCAGTAACCCTGTTAATAAAAACAGCAAATCATAACTTTTCAGACCACCGTTGCCGGGCCTGCTGGCCCGCCGGTTGTTATTTATCTGCAAACTATAACGTTATAGTGTTATAGGGTTAACAGTAAAATCTCTTCCTCAGCTCCATTGCTCCTCAGCTCCCTCGCTTCTTTTGCCCAATTTGCCCACTTGTCCAATTTGCCCACTTGCCGGTGCTGCACGCCATCATCTATATGTATAATCAAACCCGCCCTTGCGGTGTACACAAGAAAGTTAAGTCCCTGTTTTCACAGGTGGGTGCCGAAAAGGGCGCGTTGGGCTTCCGCAGCGTGCGGCATGCTCTCTGAGCGCCCTTACTAAGGCTCCCTATACTCATGTAAGTCGGAATAACTTCCTCATATAATCACCAGCAGGGCAGGCAGTCTTGCCCTTCTGTTATATATATAACAAAAAATCACTGTAAAGTGCAAGTAAATTCGGGTCGGTGTCAGAAAAAAGGGATGGGGGGTAGAGTTTTTTTGTGTGATACCAAAATGCGTTCACAGGGGTAAGAAGATTTCCATAAAAATCGAATCATCCTGAGCCTGTCGAAGGATGCTCCTTTTCTTTCACACGTTCCCACAACTCGGGAATCCTTCGACAAGCTCAGGATGATTCATGACCTGTTCCACAGGATGATTCATGGCCTGTTCCACAGGCGTTTAAGTGTTGTTAATATAAGGCATTGTTAATTGGGAGTTTTATCGTAAACGTGCTACCGGTGCCCTCAGTGCTTTCAACTTCTATGCCGCCGTTGTGTTTTTTAACTATTCCAAGGCTTGTTGATAATCCCAGGCCGGTTCCGGAGCCTACGGGTCTTGTCGTGAAAAACGGGTCAAATATCCTGTCACGAATTCCAGGGGGAATTCCATTGCCGTTGTCGCTTATCTCTATCAGTATGATTCCATTTTCTTCATGGGTCATTATCCTAATCTCTCCTTTTGCCTCAATTGCCTGGCACGAGTTTATCAGTATATTCATAAAGACCTGGTTTAACTGCGAGCTGTAACATCTGATTAACGGTATCGTGCCATAATCTGTTACCACTGAAATTCTATCTCCGAATTCGTGGGTGAGCAGGTTTATGGTTACCGCAATGGATTCGTTGATGTCTGTATCCAATACCTCGGCCCTGTCCATTCTCGAATATGTCTTTAAATCCAACACTATTTTTTTTATCCTGTCCAGGCCGATCTTAGACCTCCCGATCATCTGCGGCGTTCTTCCCCTGATGTAGTCGTAGTTGCACCCTTTTTTTATCGCGTCAAGCTCAACTCTTATGCCCACGGGGATTTCAAACGCGCTGAAAGTCTCGATTAACTTCACGAATGAGTTAACAAACTCCATCAGTTTATTCATATTTGTGATCAGAAACCCTAAGGGATTGTTTATCTCATGCGCAACCCCTGCAACGAGTTGTCCAAGGGATCTCATCTTTTCAGAGTGTACCAATTGCTCCTGGCTCTGCTTCAGGTCATCGTTGGCAGATTGCAGTTGTGCAACCAGTTCCTCAAGCCTTTTTCGGGACATGTTCCTGTCTATCATTCCTGATAAGGCGTTAGCTACTGAGATAAGATAATTCTCTGTCCCTTTATCCCTGCAAAAACCCTCCCTCACATGTATGTTGATTACACCAAGCGGTTTATCCCGCAGCTTAATAGGGACACAATAGTCTCCATGGGGAATCATTTTGGAATACCGTGACGTGTGGCGGGAGTCTAAAGAGTCGGTAAAGACTACTTCCCCTGTTGCAAGGGCCATACCGCAAAGACATCTCCCCCATGGCACAGAGGTACAAATCCTTATCTGATCGTCGCTCAGGCCCCGGCTTACCTTCATGGCAAGCGCCCCGGCAGACTCATCATAGATAAATAAACATCCTGACTGCGTGGAAAGACCCGGTAGCGACAAAATCAGGGAAAGTACCCTGTCCAACTGCTCCTCAAAACTGATATCCTCCATTGATATCTGCAATATCGAGTGCAACGTGTACAGAAAATAGTGGTCCTGCTCTATCCTTTCAATGGTGTGTATATAATCGTTTAACGACTGCTTTACGAACTCAGTTGAGTCTATAAACTGAATTCCATAACATTTGTCGAATTTCTCCTGTGCAATATTTTTTATTATCCCATGAATTTGCAGATGTTCATTTGCATGGTGCATTGATATCAGGAGGAAAACCTCCGATCCTAACTGGAAATTGCTACAAAAACCAATACCTGTCTCACTGGAATACTCTTTTTTCAGAGTCAGTTTACATCCACCGAGGCTGATATTGGTTATAGTCCCATCAAGCGTGACGCCCTCATGGACAACATTCGCCGGCAAGATACATTCGACCCTCTTGTGGCTGCGCATACTATACTCTTCCACGGTTTCAGGGTAATCTATGATGATAAAGTCTATGGGTTTTTCTACAATATCCATTATCTTAGACCTGAAGCTGTAGATAACCCCGCTGGACAAAAAAGTGGCAAACACGGCGGCATCTTTGACTAAAGCACCCTTATCCTCAGTGGAGACTATCTTCAGCAGTATAAAGCTGCCGATATCTATATCCATTACCGACGTTTGTATTTTTATTGGCGAATCAACGAGGTGAACCTGCACCACCCGGCCTAATTTCAGGCGGGACATGTTGCCGTCGAAGAAATTCAGACTTTTGTCCTGTTCAATATTATTGACAAGCGCCCTGCCCCCTTTTGATGCGCCATCAGGTGTTACCATAGCCCTCTCATTATTGTTCACTAAGGTTCACTAAGGTTCACTAAGGTTCACTAAGGTAAGATGTTTCACTAAGCGACCTCTGCCGATACAATAACACAAAAATGGGTTGGAAGTCTATTGATTTGTGAGGCGATACGCCCCCGCCACTTTTTTTTGACGCATACACGGGACATTTCTGCTTTGCTGTGACACGGGACATCATAAACAGTGGATATATCGCTTCGAAATACTGTACAATGTATGATGTGGCTGGTGAGTTTGTGATCAGGCGCGTGTGCAACGGCATAAGAGATGCCAAAAGAGATGCCAAATAAGATACTCATAATAGATGATGATGTGGAAATCTGCAAAACCCTTCCGGGTATTTTTCAGGAGCAGGGGTTTTTCGGGACAGCCACAGCGGGCAGTGCCAAAGATGGGCTGGCCCTTATGAGGCAGGGCCGCTATGACGTCGTTGTGATTGACATAGTACTTCCCGATATGAGCGGCACGTCATTATTGAAAGAACTCCGAAGGATTAATCCATGCGTCGTCTGTATCATAATTACCGGACATGCTGACTTTAACAATGTCTATGAGGCAATTAAGGCTGGCGCTGATGGTTTTTTCACTAAACCGTTTCCTGTTGAGGAGGTTCTGCAGAGGATAAACGACTCTCTCCAGCAGAAATGTCTCCAGAAGCAGCTCATAGAATCGGAAGACAGGTATCGAAACCTTGTTCAGAAGTCATCTGAGGGCATATGTAATCTTGACATGGATGGGAAAATCGTGTTTATTAATCCCGCGTGCCTGAGTATGTTGGAGAAAGATGAGCAGGAGCTTTCAGGAGTGAAATACGTTGATGTAGTAAATCCAAAGGACCTTGCGCAGGTGGAGGATGCCGTTGAATGTGCAAAAAAGGGCATTAACGTATCTCTTCAATATGAGATATCCACTTTTTCCACAAACAAGTGGGTCGAAAGCACCATCACCCCCATCAGCAATGACACGGGCGCGGCAGTGTCGAGCATTCTCATAATATCAAGAGACATCACAGGGCGAATCAACCTGGAGGCACAGCTACAGGCCACGATAAACGAAAAGGAAACCCTTTTACGCGAAATCCACCACAGGGTAAAAAACAACATGCAGGTGATAATCAGCCTGCTTAAGCTGCAGTCGGCTTACCTGAAAGACAGTTGCAATAGGGAGATGTTTAAAGACTGCGAAAATCGCATCAAGGCCATGGCAATCGTCCACGAACGCCTCTACAGGACAAGCGACATGACAACCATTAATTTTAAATACTACGTAAAGCAGGTTGCAAACGAGATGATGTCCTCATATCTATGCGGCAACCGGAGCATTACTTTAAAAATAACCGGCGAAGACTTTATCCTGGGTATAGACACGGCGGTACCTTGTGGCCTAATCATAAACGAGCTGCTGTCAAACGCGATAAAACACGCCTTTACCAACATGTCGGCTGGCGTTATTAAAATAATCTTCAAGTCAATCCGCACTGGTGAGTACGAGGTTACGGTAAAAGACAACGGAGTTGGCATGACCGGGGACCTTGACCTTGGGGCGTCAAATACACTCGGCCTGACGCTGGTACATATGCTGGTTGAGACCCAATTGAAAGGAAAATTCTACTACAAAGTAGACAGCGGCACGGAGTTTCATTTTACATTCACAGAAATAAGACACAAAAGGCTAGACCATGAACATAAACTATCCTGAATGAATACGGCACAAAAAATCATAGCGACCACGAGGCCATACTGGGGGCAGTCGTTTACCGCTCTGGCCTTTGGGCTGATGGGGTCGGCCGTTATGGGGGCAATCGCGTGGCTTGTAAAACCTGCCCTTGACCTCGTTTTTGTGGATAAGAAGATGCAGTACATGATATGGATACCCATAGGGGTCGTCGTGTTGTTTACTGTGAAGGGGTTGTTGCACTTTGGCCAGCAGTATCTGATGAAACAGGCCGGCCTTTCGCTTATCAGGGATACGCAAAACAAGCTGCACAATCATATTCTGCACATGCCGGCGGGATATTTCGACAAAGAGGCGTCGGGGATTTTAATGTCGAGGGTTATAAACGACGTAAAGATGATTAGCGCGCTGTTTGACGAGGTACTCAGGGCGTGTATAATTGAGATTCCAAAGATAGTGATTCTTATGGGGATAGCCTTCTACAGGAAGTGGGACATGACTGCCGCGTGTCTTTTGATTGTCCCCGTGTTTGCCTATAGCGCCAGGAAACTTGGTAAAAAGGTAAAGCAGCGAAGCCACGAGGCGCAAAAAAACGTTTCCTACCTGACCCACAGACTTGGCGAATCCATCACCGGAATCAAGGTAATAAAGGTATTCAACCGCGAGGGACTGAGAAACGAGAAGTTCACCGGGGAAAATAAGAACGTTTACAGGGAAAACGTAAGGGCTATAAGATTTAAGGAGATAAATAAACTGGTAATAGACTGCCTGACGGGGCTTGCCATAGGTTTTGTGCTGATATACGGGGGAAGGCAGGTTGTCACGGGTATTGTTACACCGGGGGATTTTGCCTCAATACTGACGGCTATATATCTGGTGTTTAGTCCGATTAAGCAGGTGGGAGAGTCCTATACGACCCTTCAGGGGGTTTTGGCCGCGATGGAGCGAATTGAGCACGTGCTGAATACAAAAATAGAGGAAACTGGTTCGATTAAGATAAAGGAATTCAAGGACGGGATAAGTTTTGAAAATGTCTGGTTTGAGTTTGCCAAAGACACGCAGATGGTGTTACAGGACATAAGTCTGCACGTACGGGCGGGGGAGGTCATTGCGATAGTTGGCCCAAGCGGGGCGGGCAAGACGACGATAGCGCATCTGCTGCCGCGTTTTTACACACCGACAAAGGGGCGCATAGCCATTGACGGCGTGGACATACGGGAAATGGACATACACTGCCTGCGCGCCCTGATAGGGATAGTAAGCCAGGACATCATCTTGTTTAATGACTCGGTAAGGGAGAACATCGCCTTTGGCAATCTCGACGCCTCAGTAGGGGGAATAAAGAGGGCTGCCGATATGGCCTTTGCAAGTGAGTTCATAGAGAAGATGCCCCAGGGGTATGACACTATTTTGGGTGAACGCGGCATGACGCTCTCCGGTGGGCAGAGGCAGCGCATAGCCATAGCGAGGGCAATACTGAAAAATCCGCCCATAATGATACTGGATGAGGCCACATCGTCGCTGGATTCGGTATCTGAGGCACTGGTACAAAAGGCCCTTGAGGGCCTGATGAAAGACCGCACGACAATAGTAATTGCCCACAGGCTTTCAACGATAAAAAACGCGGACAGAATTGTAGTCCTCAAAGACGGCAGAATTACAGACGTCGGTACTCACGAGGAGCTGCTCACAAAAAACGAGACTTATCGCAGCCTGTATCACACGTTTGCCATGACAGAAGACGAAGATAAACAAAGATAGCCTTTAATTACGAGGTCAAGGAGGGTTACCCTCCTTGCGGGAGTTTGAGGGCAGCGCCCTCATTATTTTAAGAGATTTGTTTCGTTGAAACTCCACAATTGAACCAACGGCCAGTTGACGGGTACTACGGGTGCGGCGTTATGGCCAAAATGGTAATTTGTTCTTTCCCGGGGCCATAGTGCCAAAAAATACGATATGCTGCGGGTGTGGATTGCTCTGCATATGCAACAAAGACCTTCTCTCCATTAGGGCCTTTGAGTGTTGTAAACTCGTGAGTATTTAACCCTGGGTGTTTTGGATTTTGAGCAAGGAGACGAATAGCCTTTTTAACAGCGTTGCGTCTTTTTGCTAAACCTTTGTCGAACTTAAGCTTGGCTAGCTGGTTTTTGGCATTGTTAGTAAAAAAGACTTCTAACAATGGCCTTCCTACAATTCATCAAGGTTTAGCTTTTGAATTCTACCGGCTTTGGAGTCTTCCAACCCTGCCACGACGCTTTCAAGGGCTTCGGGATTGTCATATAGCCATTGTTCCGAGGGTGGAATGTCCACTTGGTCTTTAAGCAATGTGTTTGACGTTTCCATACATAATAGTAAGCCTTTTAGAATATCCGTGTCAAGAGGTCCATCCAGCCCCAAGCTCCGATATAGGAATGTACACCTTTTCCCCAGAAATCGGGGATCCTTCGACAAGCTCAGGATGATTCAATTGTTGAAGAGATATTCCTATGTTGGCGGGATATTCTTACTTCTATGACTTCATTTTAGTATTAGCTTATCGAATCATCCTGAGCCTGTCGAAGGATGCTCCTTTTATTTTACCTTTCAGGTGTTATGGCATATCGTCCTAAACCCTTAAATTATGAGGGGTTTCTCCTCTTTTCACTTCTCTATATCGGATTTAGGGTCCACCCAGGGAGAAATGTTACTATGTAAGCGTCTAAATAACTACACCCGTTGATTTCCCTGCGAGGGCATCC
>NZ_JBJUSG010000057.1:0-21112 GCF_046044395.1 Candidatus Magnetominusculus dajiuhuensis
AAAGCACGGGGGCTTTTAACTCTTTTCGCTTCTCTATGTCGGTTATAGGGGTATTGTCCATTGCGTTCACTGCGTGTAATGGAGGACGACAAATAATACCCATGATTGCAACTTAGTATAAAATCACTCCGACAATTTCTTTAATTCCCTCAGCAGAGACAGTGCCGCCTCTGGCGTGGTTTTTTCTATGTCTATCTTCAACAGTCTTTGCACGGCGGGGTGGACAATCACTGAGGAAAACAAATCAAGCTGCGCCGCTGGTTTGCGCCTCTTGCGTATGGCGAATTTTTCTCCGCCCTCATCAGGGGCATCCTTTTTTTCCAATTCAGCAAGTATTTCCTTTGACCTGCTGATAATCCCATCAGGCAGCCCCGCAAGCCTTGCCACCTGTATGCCATAGCTTTTGTCCGCGGAGCCACGCACTATTTTTCTGACAAAAATTATCTCATCGCCCCACTCTTTTACTGAGACGTTGTAGTTTTTTACCCCGCGCGTGGTTAAAGCCAGTTCAGTGAGTTCATTGTAGTGTGTAGCAAAGAGTGTGCGCGCGCCGACTTCGTTTGCGATATGCTCGGCAACCGCCCACGCAATACTTATGCCGTCAAACGTGCTCGTCCCCCTGCCCACCTCATCAAGGATTATCAGGCTCTTTTGAGTCGCGTTATTTATTATATTCGACGTCTCTATCATTTCCACCATGAATGTGCTCTGCCCCAGGGACAGGTAATCAGACGCCCCGATTCGGGTAAAAATCCTGTCAACTATACCGATCTCCGCCGCCTCCACCGGCACAAACGAACCCATCTGCGCCATCAGCACAATCAGCGCCGTTTGGCGCATGAATGTTGACTTACCCGCCATATTAGGCCCTGTTATGATAAGGAGTCTATCCTCATCGAGGTCGAGGTATGTATCGTTGGGGATAAAACGCTCCACGCTGCGTGAGCGCTCTATAGCGGGGTGGCGCCCTTCGGAGATGCGTATCTCACCGGTGGAGGTTACGACGGGTTTGACGTACTTGTTTTTCCTTGCGGCAACGGCGAGGGCCTGTATGTAGTCCAGCGCCGCAACCGCCTGGGCAGTCTCTCTCAGCTCATTGGCATAGTAGAGCGCCTTGTCAAGTAAATCTCTAAAACACTTATACTCAAGGTTCTTTAGTTTTTCCTCCGCGCCGAGGATTTTATCCTCGTAGTCCTTTATCTCCGGCGTTACGTAACGCTCGGCATTTGTGAGGGTTTGCTTCCTTATATAGTGGGCCGGGACGAGGTGGATGTTCATCTTCGTAATCTCTATGTAGTAACCAAAGACCTTGTTATAGGCTATCTTCAGGGAGTTTATCCCCGTGGCGGCACGCTCTTTCCCTTCGAGTTCAATAAGATATGTCTTTCCCTTAGTTGACAGTTGCCGTAGCTCATCTATCTCTTTGTTAAACCCATCTTTGATTATCCAGCCGTCTTTTACTGTGTTGGGCGGAGAGTCAACAATGGAATCATTAATTAAATTAATTAAGGACGTAAAATCGGTTATGACATCAGCAACGGTTGACAGGAAGACATTGTCAACGGCCCTGAGGATTGCCTTCAGCGCCGGCATCGCCTCAACGGAGGTCTTTATGGCAATTAAGTCCCTTGCGGAGGCGGTTCCCTTGGTAAGCCTTGACGTAAGGCGCTCGATATCCTGAACCATCTTTAGCTTGATTCTAAGCTCGTCTCTGAGTTTAAAGTCTGTGAACAGAAACTCGACGGCGTCAAGCCTTTGCCGTATATCGTTATTGTCTATAAGCGGTTTTAAGATGTTCTCACGCAGAAATCGCGCCCCCATCGGGGTAAGCGTCTCATCAAGCACCGACAGTAAAGTGCCCTCTGATGAGCCGTCCCTGAGGCTGCTCACAAGCTCAAGATTCTTTATCGCCGCCATGTCTAAAAACATGAACGCATGGTTATTAAGTGTCCTGATTTTACTGAACTCAAGGCCGGTCTTTTGTGTCTCTATCAGGTAAGACAACAGCCCTCCTGCCGCGCGCACCGCGTCAGGTTTGTCCTCGCAGCCGAATCCTTCGAGTGTGGCAACCTTGAAAAAACTAAGCGCCGCCCTATATGCCTCGCCATAGTCGAAGCAGTAGTCGTCGTAGTATGAGGTAAAGAAATTTTTGAGGATTACAGAGTAGTGAATGTCGTTTTTAAGGGACTGAGGACACAGGATTTCCTTAACGCCGAAGCGGTGTATCTCGTCCTGGAGTGATTCTGCGGTCTCATAAACGGTGAACTGGCCGGTGGATATATCGGCTATGGCGATGCCGCAGAGGCTCGTGCCGGGGAAGAAACTCATAATAAAGGTGTTTTCTTTAGGGTTTTCAGGCTCAAACGTGCCGGGTGTGGCAACCCTTGTGACCTCGCGCCTGACGATGCCCTTAGCAAGGGCGGCGTCTTCGGTTTGTTCGCACACCGCAACCTTGTACCCGGCGTTGACGAGTTTTTTGAGGTATGCGTCAGCGGCAAAATACGGCACGCCGCACATGGGTACGGGGTCTTTCTTTGTCTTGTTTCTGGAGGTGAGGGCGATTTGCAGCACTTTAGAGGCAATAATGGCGTCCTCGCCGAACATCTCATAAAAATCACCAAGCCGAAAAAATAGTATAGCGTCAGGATACACCTTCTTTATCTCCCCGTGCTGCTTCATAACCGGGGTCGTCTCAATTAGTTTTTCAATAGAATCGCTCATAAATAATTACCGCTGTGAACAGTGCAGGTTCAGCTATAGTCAGATAATACCATTAGCCGCCCTCGCAGTAATAAATATATCATAAAGCGACAGCGGCACGCAACGTTGCCCAGGGCAAACGCACTATGATGAGGCGCCATCCCTGCAAGACTGTGTCCCAATAGGAAAAAGCGGAGAATAATCTGCACACTCCATTTGAAAGGTGGTAAATGTGACCCTAACATATAGAATCATCCTGAGCCTGTCGAAGGATACCCCTATATGTCCTCACAGGGTGACCTAACCTCATGACATGTAAAAATTCTCTATGATTTAAGAATATCACCACGACTGGTTGCTTCGGCCCTATGTGACATAACACATAATCGCAGGCATCCTTCGACAGGCTTCGGTTTTTTTCTATCGTGACACTGTCTGAAAAGGAATCCAGAACGGAGCTAAACTGCATGGGCAATTCGAACTGTTGACACAAGGGCTGCTGCTGATTTAAACTATGCTGATGGAGGCGGACGTTTGGACGACACCCTGTCCGAAGCGCACCAAATATTTGAAGAGGAGTTAAATTACTATGCAATACAAAACGAACAGATATGTGGAATTAGTTCTTGTGTTCTTTATGACGGTTGTTGCTCTTATTATCTTTACAGATTCTGTTTTCGCAGAGACACTGAAAGACCTTGAAAGAATCATCCGGACTGAAGAAGAGCAAAGAGGTCAAATTAGCTCTTTGATAAAAACGGTAGAAGAGCAAAAAGGTCAAATTGACTCTTTGATAAAAACGGTAGAAGAGCAAAAAGGTCAAATTGACTCTTTGATAAAAATGGTAGAAGAGCAAAAAGGTCAAATTAACAAAGTTGCTGAATTTATCAATATAATTAATATAGAGATGAAACTAACTAATAAGTTAAAAGATAACGATGCAAAAAAAAAAGTGAACCGAAAAGTAAAAAAGACAAACACATAATTGAAAGCCATCTGTATAAATTACAGATAGGAAACATTGAAAAGCAATGCGGACAGGATGTGTCTTGTTGGAAAATCGAAGACCTGCTGGAAGGCACAACATATGTGAGTATGAGAGAAAGTCAACCTAACGGTATGCTTAAGGTTTTGTCGAAAGACGCTGAAAGTATCTCAAATAGCAATGGCCTTAACTCAATTAACGCATCTGTAAAATTTAATAATACAACATCAATAGTGTCAGCTATAGAGAACACCGACTATAACAGGTTTAGCAATAAATGGACTGTTGACGATGATTGGAGAAACAAAGACAAATCAGTTTATTACTCTGTATCTGCCTGGGTGTGGTCAGATACTAAGGTAAGTGCCATGTTAACTCTAAAATCTGATACAGAAAATCTTGGAGTATCTTTTTTTCATTCTGGAGACAAGAAATGGCAATATTTAACCGTCATTTATCCTTATGGAGATAATCCTGAATATTTCAAAATCGGGTTATCGAATAGATATGGAACGGCTTATTTCAGAGATATAACGGCAGTAGCGCTAAGAGACAATAGATTTAAGGAAAAGACAGACCTTTTCTCAGAACATTTATTTAAAGATAAAACTAGTAGAAAAAGAATATTGTTTATCGGTGCATCAAATGTGCACAGCTATACTTCTTTAGATGATGGTTATTTCTCAACAATACCTTTCCTTTTACAAAGCAAATTGGAATCGATATATCCTGGTAAATATGAAGTTGTAAATTACGGGCTTGTCAGTTATGGCCTTGAGAGTGATCTGGTTTCTTATAAAACTAATGATCTGTTGACAGGCCCTTTGTATCGCGTGTTTGGCAACAATGTATCTTTTGTTTGTGAACCATCGATATCTTCTTTAAAGGCTGATTATATATTTATATCGCTGACACCTTGGGGACCATCTTTTCAACAAATGCGTTTAAATCGGGACGGACAATTTAAAATATCATGTTTTAATGGCTGTGATTCCTTTAATGGTAAAAATAATTGTAACGCGGTTCTTGACTCTTTATTAAAGTATATTAATTATCCAAGTGTAGATAACTACAAAATATTACAGCAGACATATTCATCCGCTCAACAATGTTCCACTGTCATGGACAAAATAATAAAGGATGTGAACGGTGACTTATACAACCTGAACAATATAGATAACAATAATTATTTTCTTGATTTATATTCAGGCGCAAATAGTGAATTCAGATATGTAGTCAATAAATTAGTCACTTTAATTGGGCATTCAAGCAAAACATTCTGGTTTACAATGCCGACAGACCTTGTTATGAGCCGTCTTTCATTGAATAAGTCAGATTACTTTTCTCACTTATATGGCACTAAACTCTCCGATGATATATGCAGAGACTTAAATGATAACAAGTTATTAAGCTGTCTTGATATAGATCGATTCTACCAAAATGAATACTCTGTTTTAAATCTTAGTGACTACTCTAAAATAGGTATTTTTTTTGACCTGGTGCACCTCACATACAGAGGGAATGAATTTATAGCTGATACCCTATTTTCATATTTTGAAGGTAAGCTATGAACAATCTGTTAAATAAACCATTAGCTTACGTATGTAAAGAAGATACGAGTAAAGATACGTGAGAATTGAGAAGTTGAGACCGTTGGTATGCAGAGTATCAATTGTTCCTATGCCCTCAAGGTGATCTTTAAGGGTCAGATGAGATAACGTGGTATTCTTCTGGATAGGAGTCATAGCGTATAATCTTTTTATAGGCTTTAAGAGGTTGTCATGTCATTATTCGTGGGCAAAACATATAATAACAATATTTCGTTGGAAGATGATACGGGTTGCGGGGTGTATCGTTGGACATGCCTGGAAAGTAGTCTTAAAGCTGATGGGTGGGTATAGAAAAGCTGGCTATGTTTGAAGAGATCAGTGGGGTCAGATTTTTGAACTCAGCCTCTCATGGGATGGCTAAAAAAGAAAGAGAAAAGATAAATTAAAGGCGTATTCAGGAATAGGTATGTTCTAAAGATGAGATATTATGTAATATTAGATAGTTAAGATAAGCGTTTAGTTATTAATGATATTGCATAAAGGATTGGCGATGCTATAAATAACCCAAAAGCCTTCAAAAATCATTTATATCGGCAAATAAAGATTCCTATATCGAAGCTTGGGCAATTTGGACGCTTGACAAAAGGGCAGATGCTGTTTTAAATTACGTCAGTAGAGGTGGTCGTTTGGACGACATCCTGTCCGACATGCACTAAATATCTGAAAAGGAGCTAAATTGTTATGCCATACAAAAAGAACAGATATGTGGAATTAGTTCTTATATTCTTTATGACGGCTATTGCT
Organism: Candidatus Magnetominusculus dajiuhuensis; assembly: GCF_046044395.1. Lineage (NCBI taxonomy): Bacteria > Pseudomonadati > Nitrospirota > Nitrospiria > Nitrospirales > Nitrospiraceae > Candidatus Magnetominusculus > Candidatus Magnetominusculus dajiuhuensis. The sequence continues at coordinate 6,040 of NZ_JBJUSG010000057.1, forward strand.
CTTATAATCTTTACAGATTCTGCTTTCGCGGAGACCCTGAAAGACCTTGAAAGAATCATCCGGACTGAAACCCCGTACCCGCGAGATGATATATATACTATTCCGGCTAAATTGCCTGACGGCAAATCTACCAATGGAAAGAACCAATTGTATCTTAAAATTGCCGAAGCGCTCGCAGGCAAAGGATTGATAAAGCTAACCACTCAGGGTAACGTCACAACAATAACTCCTGCGGAAAATACTACTGATGTTATACGTCAAAACCAAGATTCAAATTATGTCCTGCTAAGCATTTCTGTCGTTTTAGGAACTTTTCGCATGAATGCTAATTCAATGGTTGTGCAGGGTGAACTGACAACTGTATCAGGTGAGAGGACTGTTACAAATAAAACCAATGTATATGATCTCATATTGAAGATGATACCAACCGATGAAGTTAAGGAATATTCGCCGTCGCCTGCGCAATGGGTTATTTCACGAAAGAACGGCCAGATTAATGTCACCGAAACATCACGATAAAAGATGTAGATGAAAACTGTTCATTTCGTATATGGCAGATTTATTGCTGCGATTGTGGTGGTATGTTTTTATTCTATTGTATCAAGTGAGATTGTTTTCTTCTTGTTTAAAGGCGGTCTGTATGCAAAAATGAACAATTATAAAAGCGCCTCCGGCAATAAGGATGAGATGAAAATATACAGAGAACCGTTTTCCGTTCAAAAGGGAAAACGATTCCGCATACTTGCCATTGGTGGGAGTACCACATACGGCGTGGGGGTCGATGCTGTCTTCACTTGGCCGCATTTGCTTCAGGAAAAACTGGATAGCAATTTCCCCGGGAAATATGAAGTAATTAATCTTGGTATAAAGGGAGGCCATCTTGAGGAGTATATTCAGAACTATTATGCCTCGCTGACCGATTTCATATCAAAAGGAGACTGGGATAGCAATTTGGTCAATGGCACTTTAAAGGCAGCTCATGCCAATTGGGGCTGGAAAGACTTAAATCCCGATTTAATAGTGATGGCTCCTACCATTGCCGATATGATGAACGATTTCGGTTCTGAACGCAACCGTATAGCTGTACTTGCCCAATACCTGCTACGTAGGCTTGATGGCACATGGTTCAGCCAAAATGCGGCACTTGGCTTTTATATGAGCAAGGAATTGGCCACAATAGATTTTAACAACAGGACAGAGCCCTCAAACGAAGCGCAGAAACTTCAAGTCATACAAAAGGACTATAGTAATCATCTTGAGCAATTCATTAGTTTATGGAAAAAAGATATTCCTATATACCTCATAGGATTCCCTGTCCTTTTTAAAGCAACAGATGATAATCATGATGTTGAAAAAGCCGCGCGTTACTGGAGTATTCAGGATAAGGCCGATCTTTATAAGAATGCAGCTCTCTTGCCAAAGTTTGTAGATATGGGGCAAAAGATTGAAAATGCAATTGCCGTCAAATACAAGATTCATTATAAAGAGATAGGTGAAGAGATAAGTATGCTGCCCTTTAACGATAGATTGGAATATTACTCGGATAGTATTCACATGAAATCAAAAGGTACCCATATACTGGCAGAACAAATATATGATTTCTTGTTTCCTGATAATTTAAGTAAATGTTTAATTATCAACGGCGTTAACAGTAATGCTATTTAACTCTTTTTCCTACATGTTTGCTTTTTTACCTCTAAGTATATTGGGGTACTTTGTCCTCAACAGGCTACACCTGACTATTTTTTCAAGGATTTTTCTTGTTGCCTCTTCACTATTGTTTTATTCATGGTGGAATATTAATTGTCTCCCTTTATTGATAGGTAGTATTTTATTTAATTATTTACTGCTGACATTGTTATCAAAAGAATCTTATAAGATATTAACGAGAAGGCGGCTGCTTATTCTGGGTATTGCCGTCAATATAACATTTCTTGGATATTTTAAATATACTAATTTCTTCATATCAACCATCAACCAATTTACAAGTATGGACATAGCGTTATTGTCTCTGATATTACCCCTTGGGATAAGTTTTTTCACTTTAACTCAAATAACTTTTCTTGTCGATTGTTATGAAGGATCGGTGAAAACAAGTTTCGTCAATTATTTTCTCTTTGTCACATTTTTCCCACATCTTATCATGGGTCCAATAATTCATCATAAAGATATGATGCCGCAATTCGACAGTCTCCGTGCCAAAATATTCAACAAGCAAAATCTTGTTAAAGGACTATTGCTCTTCTCTATAGGGTTACTCAAAAAGGTTGGTATCGCTGATATGTTTTCATCATGGGCCAACTATGGTTTTGATACTACCACTATTCTGACACTTACACTGGCATGGAAAACAAGTTTAAGCTACAGTCTTCAATTATATTTTGATTTCAGCGGATATACCGACATGGCGTTAGGCACTTCCTTAATGTTTAACATCCACATGCCACTCAATTTTGATTCTCCTTACAAGGCATTAAACATACAAGATTTCTGGCGGAGATGGCATATGACGTTGAGCAGGTTTCTGCGGGATTATGTGTATATTCCACTTGGAGGCAACAGAATATGCAGATTACGAACCGACATTAACGTGTTTGCCGTATTTATTATCGGAGGGTTATGGCACGGGGCTGGATGGGGCTTTCTTGTATGGGGCGCTCTGCATGGGCTTGCATATGCAACATATAGCCATTTAAAGAAATTCACCATAAAAATGCCTGCCGTAGTGGCGTGGTGTATCATGTTCAATTTTATAAATATTACGTGGATATTTTTCAGGGCAAAATCTTTTGAAAGCGCCTTGAAGGTCTTACGCGGGATGTCAGGCTTTGCAGGTCTCGGCCTTGAGTTTTTAAGAGCAGATATTTTACAGTACGGGGCAATTATTATATTTTTGTTCGTCTGTTTTTTCGGTAAGAACTCTATGGAGCTGTCAAATATTAAAACCCCATCTTTTAAGACAGTCCTTATATCCATATGTCTGCTGATTACCTCAGTTATTATAATGATCGAGAAAAATATGGCTTCGGAGTTTCTATACTTTAACTTCTAAGTAGAATACCGCATATATCCTATGCGCCAAAGTAATCGACACGGGGGAAGTTATTAATCAGGAACTAAGTAAGCGTCGGCAATTCGTAGAGCGTCTGGCATTTATCTGGCCTCCTATGATAAAATTATAGCGTCATTGTTGTCTAAGACTTAAAACATCTAAGATGTATAAAACAGGAGGCTCAGAGAAATGGCTGATAGGGACATCGTACTTATCAACGAGAAGGTTAAAAGGGAAAGCGCGTTTATTAGCCTGCTCATGTCAGAGCTTGAGAAAATCATTGTCGGACAAAGGTATCTCCTTGAACGGCTGCTTGTGGGGATACTGGCAAACGGCCATGTGCTGCTTGAGGGCGTGCCGGGACTTGCTAAGACCACCGCCGTTAAGGCCCTTGCCCAGGCGATTAAGACCGATTTCAGGCGTATCCAGTTTACGCCCGACCTCCTTCCCGCCGACATCATCGGCACTCAGGTCTATAACCCCAGAGACGGCACTTTTTCAACAAAAAAAGGCCCTATCTTTTCCAACATCGTCCTCGCCGACGAGATAAACCGCGCCCCGGCTAAGGTTCAAAGCGCCCTGCTTGAGGCCATGCAGGAACGGCAGGTAACAATCGGCGACAACACATATAAACTCAATGAACCCTTCTTAGTGCTGGCAACTCAAAACCCCATCGAACAGGAGGGCACATATCCCCTGCCAGAGGCTCAGACGGACAGGTTCATGCTGAAGGTAAAGTTGACCTACCCCAACAAGGATGAGGAACGCGTAATCCTCAAACGCATGGCCTTTACCTCTAAGGAGATTAACGCCTCTGCCGTTGTGACCCCCGGCGACATTATGAACGCCCGTATGGTCATAGATGAGGTCTATATGGACGAAAAAATAGAAAAATATATCGTGGATATCGTCTTTGCCACAAGGACACCACAGGACTATAAGCTCGGTGAGCTGTCAGGACTTATCCAGTACGGGGCATCGCCGCGCGCTACGATTTACCTTGCCCTTGCCGCCAAGGCATACGCCTTTATCCAGGGCAGGGGGTTTGTCACTCCGCAGGACGTTAAGTCCATCGGCCCGGACATATTAAGACACCGTGTCATCGTCAGCTACGAGGCCGAGGCAGAGGACAAGACCTCTGATGACATCGTGCGCCGCATCCTCGAAGAGCTGGAAGTCCCGTAACCACATCGCCATGCTTCCTAACGAAGTCATTAAAAACATCCGAAGGGTGGAGATAAAGACACGCCGCATGGCCGCTGATTTCTTTACCGGCCACTACCGCAGTGTCTTTAAGGGCCGCGGCATGGAATTTGACGAGGTGCGCCAGTACACCCCCGGCGACGATATTCGCTCCATTGACTGGAACGTCACGGCGAGGATGGGCGAGCCGTTCATCAAAAAATTCGTCGAAGAGCGAGAGCTTACAATAATTTTTCTCCTTGACCTTTCGCAGTCCTGCGTCTTTGCCACTACCACACGACTAAAGCGTGACCTTGCCGCCGAGCTTAGCTCCGTACTTGCCCTCTCTGCCATCAGAAACAACGACAAGGTGGGGTTTATCGCCTTCACCGACAAGATAGAGAAATTCATCCCGCCCGCCAAGGGGCTTAAGCACGTCTTATGGGTTGTAAGAGAATCCCTCTATTTTAAGCCGCAGGGCAAGGGCACGGACATAGCGGCGGCCATCGAATATCTGAATAAGGTAGCCAGCCGAAGGGCAGTCGTGTTTATTATATCCGACTTCCATGCCCCCGAATATTCAAAGGCGCTGTCAATTGCCAACAAAAGGCACGACGTCATAGCCGTAACACTAACCGACCCTGTGGAACTCGCACTGCCCAATGTCGGGATAATTACACTTGAGGACGCCGAGACGGGGCAATTATTTGTCGTTGATACGTCAAGCGCCACCGTAAGAAGGCAGTACAAGGAAAAGGCCGCGCGGCTTTTTGAAGCGCGCAAACGGCTCTTTCGCACAAGCGGCATTGACCACATAGAGATTACCACCGATGTGCCGTATATCAAGACCCTTATAAGATTTTTCAAGGTGAGAGAAAGGAGGCTGAGCCGTTAAAATGCCTATGAAGTTAACTCAGGGCGAGGGTTCTCTGGATTCCTGCTTTCGCAGGAATGACAAAATTGGGTGTTCGTTTGTCTATAGTTGTCTGTCATTCCCGCGAAAGCGGGAATCCAGAGGGGGTTTTTATGATAAAATGGAGCTGACAGCCCTGACTATCTTATTGATTGTTCTTATGGCAAGCGCCGCCTCCGCCGCCCTGGACAACGTCACGGCCTCGGCCAATAAAAATGTCGTTGCCATCGGGGAGAGATTTATATATTCGATAACCGTAAATAACGGCAAAGACGTGGAGTTTCCCATTGTCAATGTGGATAACCTCACGCTCGTAAAGTCTGCCCTTGTGACACACGGTATTTTTTTTAATAAAGAATACACCATGCGGTACACGCTGAGGGGTTTCATAACCGGAGACTATGTTTTTAGCGGCTGTAAGGTAAGGTATAGGGATGCGGCTGGCGCGTCGAAAGAGGCCAGCGTGCCAGAGGTGCGCGTCACAATCCATAGCACCCTGTTTGATAACGATACGATGGAGATTGCCGGCATAAAAGGTCCTCAGGACATGGGTTGGCAAGGTCTGACATGGCAGCTCATCGTGGCAGCCCTCTTAATCGCCGCCGCTGCCGCCCTTATTTATTATTTGATAAAACGAAGAAAGGCAAAACAGGCGCTGCCCCCTCCCCCTCGCCTCGCGCATGAAATCGCCTACGAGGCCCTTCAGAGGCTCAAGGAAAAGAACCTCGAAAAAACGGGGTTGATAAAGGAGTTTTTTAGTGAGCTTTCCTCTATCGTAAGACATTATATTGAAGACAGGTTTAAACTCAGGGCACCTGATATGACCACAGAGGAATTCCTGTTCATGGTGAGGAATTCTATGGAACTATCAGGCACGCACAAGGAGCTGTTGAAGGATTTCCTGAACAGGTCTGATATGGTCAAATTTGCCAAATACGGGCCGTCAGTTGATGAGATTCGTGGGAGTTTTATCTCGGCACAAAAATTTGTGGATGAGACGAGGGAGTTTTCTTCTTAACATGGTGACGCGCATTATGGATTTCATTAAGGGATTGCCGCTATTAAACGGGCTGCAATTTTACAATGGGACATTTTTACTTAGTGACCCGTTGGTGCTGCTCCTGATTCCCATAGTGGCCGCCCTGTTTATACTGAGGCTGAGGAATCAATTTGTGCCGTCAATCAGGTTTTCAACGAGTACGCTGCTGCAAGACATCCCCCCTACGTTTAAGACGACGGTGTCAAGGTACCTCGTGATATTAAGAATTCTTGCTGTTATATTAATGATTGTTGCCCTTGCGAGGCCACAAAAACGGCTTGAGGAGACCACGGTTGAAACGAAGGGCATAGACATAGCCCTTGCCATTGATCTGTCAACAAGCATGTTTGCGGAGGATTTTTCGTACAAAGGTAAGAGGCAAAACCGGCTTGACGCCATTAAGGCGGTGGTGAGGGATTTCATAAAAAACCGTGACGGCGACAGGATAGCAATGGTGGCCTTCGCGGCGAGGGCATATACGGCAAGCCCCCTAACGACAGACTATAACTACCTACTTAAGAATCTTGACCGTATCTACATAGGGATGCTTGAAGACGGCACCGCCATAGGAAACGGCCTCGCCGCCGCCCTTAACAGGATAAAGGACACAAAGTCGCCCTCTAAGGTAGTCATCCTGCTCACAGACGGCAGAAATAACATGGGGACAATCTCGCCGATGACAGCCGCCGAGGCGGCCAGGGCGCTCAACATCAGGGTCTATACGATTGGCGCAGGGGCCAAAGGCCCTGTGCCATATCCAATGAAAGACCCCCTTGGCAATATCGTCTATCAACAGGTGGAGATTGACGTAGATGACGACACGCTTACCGACATAGCCAGACTTACCGGCGGGCAATATTTCAGGGCCACGGACTTCAGCTCACTAAAGAAAATCTACGCCGAGATAGATAAACTCGAAAAGACGCGCTTTGAGGAAAAGCGGTTCTTTGAGTACAAGGAGTTTTTTCATTATTTTTTAATTACAGCCATGGCATTGCTCTTTCTTGAGACGGGGCTAAGGACGACCGTCCTGAGGAGGATACCGTGAGGTTTGGGAATTATCAGGCGGCGTATCTGCTGTGGGCGGTGGCAGCGGCGGTGGTGTTTTATATATTGGCGTTTAGGGCTGGCAAAAAGTCGCTTCACAGGTTTGCCGACTCTGCCCTGCTGGACACTTTAACTATGGGGTTGTCCCGGCGCCGACAGTATTTTAAGGCCGCCCTTGTCAGCGTGGCGGTGCTACTTTGCGTAACGTCCTTGATGAGACCTCAGTGGGGATTTCATCTGGAGGAGGTCAAGCGCCGTGTGTCCGATATTCTGATAGCCATAGATACGTCGAAAAGTATGCTTGCCACAGACGTCAAACCCAACCGCCTTGCACGCTCCAAATTTGCGGTACACGACTTAATTAAAAAACTCAGGGGTGACCGCGTCGGCCTTATAGGGTTCGCTGGCAAGGCATTTCTGTTTTCGCCTCTAACGGTTGACTATAACGGTTTTATACTTGCCTTAAACGATTTAAGTGTTAACTCTATCCCCCTTGGGGGCACAGACATAGCAAGCGCCATTGACGAGGCCATAACAATCTACAAGGACAATCCATCAAAAGACAAGTCTCTGATATTAATTACCGACGGCGAAGACCTCGCGGGTAACACGATGGCTGCCGCTGAAAGGGCAAAAGACGCGGGGATGAAGATATATACTGTTGGAATAGGCACACCCGAAGGAGAACTTATTCAGGTAACCGACGAAAAAGGCGGCGTACAATTCTTAAAAGACAGTGACGGCAATATGATAAAATCACGCCTTGATGAGGGCACACTTGAAAAGATTGCCTTAACCACGGGTGGCAGCTATGTCCGGGCGGGCAACGCCGGAGTCGGTCTTGAACTCATCTATGACGAGAAACTCTCCCACGCCGACAAAAAAGAGACCGAAGAGAAGATGGAAAGGCGCTACAATGAGCGATTTCAGTACCCGCTTGCCCTGGCCCTTGTTCTGCTGATGATAGAGTCCATTCTGCCCGACAGGAAGCGGGTAAGATGAGAGCCGCCGACATTAAACTCATGCTCTTGGTCGTTTCTATACTGGTCTTGCTGGTTGGAGCATCTGAGGCCGGTATATTTCAGAACGCTGTCAGCGAAGGCAACCGTCTAAACCGCGAAGGAAAATACGACGAGGCCATAAAAAAATACGACGAGGCCATAAAGAAGACCCCTGAGTCAGACGTACTAAATTACAACGCTGGCACAGCCTGGTACAATAAGGGGGATTATCAGAAGGCCCTCGGGCATTTCATAAAATCCATGTCAACCAAAAATCCAGACATTGAGACGCGCTCAACCTATAACGCGGGCAACTCCCATTATATGATCGGGAAATCCATTGAGGAAAAAAATCCCTCAGAGGCCATGGCCTCATTCGAAAACGCCCTCCAACACTATAAGCGGGCAATTGAACTCAATGACACCGACACAGACGCAAGACGCAATTACGAACTCACAAATAAAAAAATCCAACAGTTAAAGGAACAACAAAAAGACCAAAAACCCAAGGATAAAAAAGACGACAATAAAGACAAAAAAGACGACAATAAAGACAAAAAAGACGACAATAAAGACGACAATAAAGATGAAAATAAGGAAGATAAAAAAGACGACAAAGACAAGGATAAAGATAAAGACAAGGAAAAGGATAAAGACAAAAACAGCAGCGACAAGGACAAGGACGGCAAACAACCCGACCAGAGTACACCTACGCCGCACCCTGAAAAATCGCAGGACATGAAAGGCGCTGTCCCCCCGCCAATGTCAAAGGATGAGGCCGACATGCTCCTTGAAGGTCTGAAACAGGACAACGTCCCGCGCGGCATGATTGACGACAAGGAAAAAAAGGGCGGCCACCCCAACGTTCTGAAAGATTGGTAGATGTGGGTTAATGAGAACCTGGGGTTATAGATGTCAATTCTCTTTGGGGGGTTACAGGGCAAACGCACTATGTATTTTTTTTGTCTGTCATTCCTGCGAAAGCAGGAATCCAGTCTTTTAAGGATGAGAAATGACAGCATCTTTGTGCCCATGTGAGGAAGACATTGAGAGATTAAAGGCTGAAAAAAACGTTTTGACCGCATTTTGGCATAAGAACTGGATTCCTGCTTTCGCAGGAATGACAGATTTAGGGCATTTGAATGCTATATTTTGAATTAGTCTGGCTCTGAAATAACAACAAAACGCATATAGTGCGTTTGCCCTGGGGGGTAAGGGGAGGAGAGTTTTAAACTCCTCCCCTTAAACATTGTGGGGTATTACTTAGGCGCTACGATTTCCCAGTTCGTGTCTGAAAGCGTGGGAAGTGTTATCATATCTGTTACAGAGGTTCCGTTCATTAACCATATGATGTTTTGGCCGGAGGTCTTGTGCCGCCATATTATGTCTGTCATACCGTCGCCGTTGAAGTCTCCCGTGCCCACTATGGCCCAGTCGGTGTCTGCCAGCGTCGGAAGGTACTCCGCGTTGGTCATGCTCTCTCCACTCATGTGCCACAGGGCGTTATAACCGTAGAGTGAGTGGCGCCAGAGGATTTCGGTATTGCCGTCACCGTAAAAATCACCTGTGCCGACTATTTCCCAGTTCGTGTCACTGAGTGTCGGCAGGAAAGCCATTGCAGTCACTTTTGACTTCTTTATTTTCCATTTGAGGTTATATCCGGTGCTATTGTTTCTCCATAATACTCCCGTGTTGTTGTCGCTGTCCATATCGCCAGCCGATACTATTTCCCAGTTTATATCTGAGACCGTACTAAGTGCCGCGGCACCGCTTAATACAGAACCGTTGTAAAGCCATACGGCCGTGTCTCCGGTCATTTTATTTTGCCAAAGGATACCTGTCTGATTATCCTGGTTGAAGTGTCCCGTGCTGGCAATCGTCCATGAAGGGTCGCTGACGGTATCGAGGTACTTCGATTCTTTGAAGGTCGTGCCTTTCATCAGCCAAACCGCGTTATTGCCATAAACCTTGTTTCTCCACAGGATGTCGGTGTTGCCGTCGCTGTCGAAGTCAAACTTGCTTTGTCTGAGTTTTTTGCCTCCGTCGAACTTGACGGTAACAGTCCTGTCTGTGGTTAGCGAAAGGCCGCACATAGTGTTATATAACGAGTCGCATCCAGACCACGCGTTAAGCGTCGAGCCTGAGTCTGGGACTGCCGTCAAAGTTTCCTGAGCGCTGACGTTGTTGATTACGCCGGTGTTGCCGGTCCATGTGATGGTGCCTGTTGACGCGGTAACCGTGCCGGAGCCGGTTCCTGATTTTACTACCGTCAGGGTATAGGTGTTTCCGCTGCCTTTAAACGTGGCGGTTACGAGTTTTGAGGATGACATTGTTACAGCACATATGTTTCCACTGTTTCCACTTGTCGTATCGCATCCCGTCCAGCCCGAAAATGTCGAACCCGAGGCAGCCGTTGCAGTCAGAGATACTGCCGTTGCTGAGGCGTATGACCCAATACCGGTATTGGCGTTCCATGTGAGAGTGCCTGTGCTGGCCGTAACGGTACCCGAACCAGAGCCTGCCTTCGTAACGGTAAGCGTGTTATTGCCTTGGGCGTCCTGGGTTACGGTAAATGTTTGTCCGGCGATAGACATTGTTCCAGTGCGTGAGGCAGATGTGGTATTTGCCGAGGCGGTGTAAGTTACCGTATTGCTTCCGGTAAACGACGCGGGAGATGTTATCGTAATCCAGCTTACGTTCGCTGCCGCCGACCACGAACAAAGAATATTTGAAGCCGTAACGCCTACGCTTCCATTGCCGCCTGCGTACGTATAACTCGCGCTTGAAGACGATAGCGTATAGGTTGACGAACACGAACCTGTAAACGTAGAGGTTACCGATTTAGTCCCCGTCATGGAAACAGTGCAATAATTTCCGCCGCTTGAATCGCAGCCCGTCCAGCCAGCAAAAGAAGAGCTGGAATCCGGAGCTGCCGTAAGCACTACCGACGTACCGGAGTTAAACGAATACGAACACGTTGAACCGCAGCTTATTCCCGTTGGAGAACTCGTTACCGTCCCCATTCCCGTGCTGGTACCCTTCGATACGGTTAGGGTATATGTCGTCGGCTGTGAACCACTAAACGAAGCTGTAACGCTTTTAGCCGCTGACATAAGGACTGTACACACATTGTTATTTGAACCGCTTGTGGAATCACAGCCCGTCCAACTCGTAAACTGCGAACTGGAATCCGGCGCTGCCGTAAGGTTGACGACTGTATTTGTGGTATACGACGCCGTCCCCGTATTGCCGCTCCATGATAACGTCCCCGAATCAGCGGTTACAGTGCCTGAACCTGTGCCGGATTTGGTTATGCTCAGGGCATAAGTATTTGGTGATGATGCCGTAAACGTTGCGGTTACGCTTTTTGCGGTGGTCATAGCTACGCTACACTGACTGCCAGTTGTCGAATCACACCCGCTCCAGCTTGTAAACGTAGAACCTGAACTGGCCGTTGCCGTCAGTACAACTGATGTGCCTGATGTGTATGATGCAGTACCCGTGTTACCGCTCCATGATATTGTCCCCGAATTGGGTGTTACAGTGCCTGAACCCGTACCGGATTTCGTCACGCTCAGGGTATAAGTAGATGGTGCCGATGCCGTAAACGTTGCGGTTACGCTTTTAGCCGCCGACATCGTAACAGTACAAGACTGACCACTTGTCGAATCACACCCCGTCCAGCTTGTAAACGTAGAACCTGAATCTGGCGTTGCCGTCAGCACAACCGATTTGCCTGACGTATACGACGCCGTCCCCGTGCTGCCGCTCCATGATAACGTCCCCGAATCCGCAGTTACAGTGCCTGAACCCGTACCGGATTTCGACACGCTCAGGGTATAGGTAGATGGTGCCGCCGTAAACGTAGCTGTTACGCTTTTAGCCGCCGATACTGACACAGTACATTGTGATCCACTTGTCGAATCACACCCTGTCCAACTCGTAAAAGTAGAACCGGAATCAGCCGCTGCCGTTAGCACAACTGATGTGCCTGACGTATATGACGCCGTGCCTGTGCTGCCGCTCCATGCGAGAGTACCGCTTGATGGTGTTACAGTACCCGTGCCTGTGCCCGATTTCGTCACACTCAGGGTATAAGTAGATGCTGACGCTGATGTGTACGTTGCGGTTACGCTTTTAGCTGCCGACATCGTAACAGTACAATATAGACCACTTGTAGAATCACACCCGCTCCAGCTTGTAAACGTAGAACCAGAATCCGCCCACGCCGTAAGCTGAACTGATGTACCGGAAGTATAGTAGGCGGAGCATGTTGAGCCGCAACTTATTCCCGATGGTGAGCTTGTTATAGTGCCCGTGCCCGTGCCGGATTTGCTCACACTCAGGGTATAATTATCACTGACGCCACCGCGTGTACCGGTGTATATATAACCATTATTAACTGTGGCAAAGAGTTTTGACCCATCTGATGATGACGCTACTGATGACCAAAATCGACCGCCAGCATTCGTTTGCTCTGTCCACGTAGTGCCCATATCAGATGACGTATAAATATACCCGGCCGTATCCACAACGGAAAGTGTTTCCGCACCTGATGATATCGCAACTCCACCCCATGAACGGCTGCCCGCACCGGTTCGCTCAGTCCATGTCGCACCTTTATCGGGGGATGTATAAATATAGCCACCAGAGACTACGGCAGCAAGGTCATTCCCCGACCCGGAAGAGGCGACTGCCTGCCAACCCTGGTATCCCGGTGCGCTTCGCGATTGCCATGTAGCTCCTCCATCGGTTGAGGTATAAATTAGTTTGGAATAAATACTGCTGGATCCTAATGCGACAACAAGGTTTAACCCATTCGATGATATCGCTATCGATTGCCCGTAGCCGCCATTTCGCTGTTTCCATGACACGCCAATATCAGTTGACGTATAAACATAGCCAGCACTATCCACAACACCAACTACTTCCATCTCTGATGATACCGCAACTCCAGTCACCGCGCCCACGTAGTTGGGATAAAGCGCACCCATCACCGTCCACGTCACCCCTCCATTGTGTGAAGCATAAACATTGGTATCATATGCTACGGCAACGAGGTCATTTCCCGACCCAGAAGAGGCGACTGCCTTCCAAGTTCTAATGCCCGCAGCCGTTCGCTCAGTCCATGTAGCACCTGAATCGGTTGAGGTATAAATATAACCACCATTAACTGCAGCAACGAGTTTTGTCCCGTCTGTTGAGGACGCTATTGACACCCAATTTCTCCTGCCCGCACCTGTTCTCTCAGTCCATGTCCATGTGGCCGTGGCTGCCAGCGGAGCAGATACAACGGCTGGTTTGTTCGTCCCATATGTTAGTGTTTCTGGAATTGTTTCTGAGGCGTAAGTGTCCGGCTCGGCGTATGCGGTTGACGTTAAACTAGCGAAGGGCAGGATTAGTATAGTATAGTATAGTATAGTATAGTTTTACCCCGCGGCTTAAACGGACTTGATGTAAACGATTTAAAAAACTCAGAGATACTTCTCATGGTATGACCCCCTGTAGACACACGATAAAGGCTGAAGCAGCCTTTTCTGCACTTTTATCATCTCAAAACTTCAAAAAAGCTAACCGCACCAGTTCTTCGGCCGCCGCCTTGTTCTGAGTCGTACCAGCTCCAAGCACGCCCCCTCTCTTGAACTCGCTTGAACTGCCCCACACTACTTCCCTATTCGCATTGCCGACAATCACAACCTCTAATGAGGCGCCAAAACCCTTACCTACAATAGCCACAGCCATCTTCTCTGCCTTCAATCTGGAAAAAACTATATATTCACTATGAAGGAGGCTGCAGAGGCTATCAATTGTTTTCTTGTCCACAACACCCGTGCTGTCGTAGATTTTAAAGAGATTATCCAGCAGGTTCAATTGTCCACTCTGATTTAATGCGCTAACGGATGTTTTGGTATCTATTATTTTCGACGTAGGAAGTTTTTCCTTTATAGCTCTGTCCAGATTGTCGTTTACCGCAACCTTCAGAGAAAGCAGAGAGTCCGTCGAGAGGGACGTCTGCTCCTTGACTGGCAGCACTGCAATGGACTTATTTGTAAATTGTCCTTTTGATACATTCTCCTCCTTAAGAGACTCTTATGATCTTACGTTCATGCACCCACCAAGAAAACACAGCAAGACGAAAAAAATCACGACCACCGCAGCTGATTTCCTTATACTTAACATTTACAATTCTCCTTGTTAGAAAAAAGATGTGTTTTTGCAGATAGTAGAGAAATCCCCTACTAACAATAACTCTATCAAATGTTTATTTCCATTTTACCTCCTAATGAGTGTCTTGGTCCAGCGTGACCTGGACAAATCCGAGTCACAATTAAAATGCTATGAGAGAAGTTATCCTCTGAAGCATCCAGACCTAAAAGCATGGGGGCTTTTAACTTTTCTTGTATCTCTATATCGGTTTTAGGGTAGTATAGTTTTACCCCGCGGCTTAAACGGACTTGATGCAAACGATTTAAAAAACTCAGAAATACTTCTCATGGTACGCCCCCCTCATTGATACACGATAAAGGCTGAAACAGCCTTTTTGTAAGTAACCCTATTTATCAACACGAAATATAGACGGCCCCTACACTCATTGAATCAGTAGTGCTTTATTAGAACAATAGTAATCATATAAAGTCAAGAATTTATTTATGTAAAATAATATGTAACTCATATGTAACTAATATGTAACTAATATGTAATAAGATATGTTAGCTAAAGTAAACGTTTCCTGTAAGCAGTACATCGTGAGGCATAAGTTAACTTCTTATAATATATGAAGAATATCCGTAAGCGTCAAGAAAACCCCATCTTTACAGTGGGGGTAGCAGATGTCATAA
>NZ_JBJUSG010000058.1:0-21096 GCF_046044395.1 Candidatus Magnetominusculus dajiuhuensis
AATAGGACATTTCTATTTTGGTAAGAATAGGACATTTCTACTTTGGTACGACAAGTGATTTATGAAAACTTGACATCATCGGCGAAGAAAGGTTAGGATTAGTAGTGATATGCGTTATGGAGGAGGAAGGGATGGGCGAGATAAGGGTACAGGTGGAGCTGGAAAACTTTGCGGACAGGTATTTGTATATGGACAACAGGATCCCTGAAAGCGGCATAAGGAAATACAAGACTATGGCCCTCGTAGACACAGGCGCGGTGATGCTGATGCTGCCAAGGGATATTGTAGAGGAACTGAATCTTAAGATTTTGCGCAAGGCAATCGTATATTACGCAGACGAAAGAAAGGATGAGCTTGATGTGGCCGGTACTGTTACCATAAAGATAGGCAAGCGATTCATGAATACTGACTGTGTTGTAGGGCCGCCCGCAAGCGAACCCCTGATTGGACAAATAATTCTTGAGGAGCTTGACCTCATAGCCGACTGCCAGAGGCAGACGCTTGCCCCCAGGCCGGAGTCCCCGATATACCCGCTTCTTAAAATGAAATAGCGCCTCTGGCCGCTCCCCAATAGTGTAGTACAGTCTTCGTGGAATCTATTTCTGTAAACCCATTTTTGATATAGAAATTCAGGGCGGCGATGTTTTTTATCTGAGTTCCGGTGAAGAGATTGTAACCCGTAAAACAAGCGGCGGCTTTGTTAATGAGCATTGAGCCTATCCCCCTGTTTCTGAATTTATCTATTACCGAGACGTAGAAAAAAGTGGCCTCAACGCCGTCGGTATTCACAACGATAATTCCCGCGACGTCATTGCCTGTCTTTGCCGTAAACAGATGTCCATTTGGCGAGGGTTGATAGTTTTTCAGATAACTTATCCACAACTGGTCGGCAGTTTGGCCTGGTATGTGAAAATCTGTATGAAACCTCGTCTGCGTAAATGCCCCGCCAAGCAGCTCGCAGGGAAGGCCGCTGATATGCTGCGGCCTTTCTATCGTTACACTGCCAGTATCTGAAGTTTGACTCCAGCGGCAGCTCCCCGCATATCTAAGCCTTACCTCAGTATCCACATAATAAAAGCCGCAGTCCTCCAAAAAGCTTATTGTCTCAATTCCAATATCAGTATTTATCTTTGCCGTCACAAAACTATCACTTAGGCTGTGGATTATTCGCTCTCTGATTTCGGCACCTGGCTTAAAAATGGATCTGGCGGCGTCAAGGACATATGACCTCCTGCCGAAAAACTCAGTATCCCAACTCAGGTACCGAAAGTAAAATACCCCCCCTTCGTGGTTTATGACAATGTCATTTGATGAGTTCATTGACGGCCTCAATTATTTTTTGGGTATCAAACATATTAGTGTTGGGTGGGGGGGGAGGGTTCTTTATTAAGTGTCTCAACTCGTTGCGCTCGTAAGACCTGTAACCCAAATATCTGGCCCAGCCCGCGTGGTCAAAGTACTTGCAGCGCTCAATCTGATGAGCATATGTGGCAATCAAAATAGCAGGGGTGGCCGTTGCAATTAACTCGTATGAGGTCAGCCCCCCCGCGGCCACCGCCACGTCACAGTTCATATACTCTTCAAACATGTCGCTGACGTCTTGTTTTACCACATGCCTGTTTTCTGATTTTGACAGGGAAGTCTCCAGTTCCTTTTTATACAGATATCCAGCCCCGATTATCACGGTTATTTTCATATCCGGCTCATCTTCTAAAATAGTATTGATGACTCTCTGAGTAAAGTTTAATTCGTCCGCCCCTCCCATCGCAATCAGTACGTTTTGTGGTTTAGGGACATAAGTACGCGCGGCGATACGTCCTTTATCGAAATTAACAGGCAGTATTATATATTGCGGCCCCAGGAGAAACCTCGTCTTAGGGTATCGTTTCTTATCGAAATGGACTGTGCCTTCGACATCCCAGTTTATAACAGCATCCATGTCATCGGGGATAATGCCGTCAAAATTTACACAGACCTTTTTCACCGCGGCGGGTAAGACATAGTCGGTGAGTTTCCTTTCTGTTATTTCAAGAAACAGGATGTCAATATTTTTTTTGATTACTATATTGTTTATGGCCTTTTGTTCTTCCTGTAACGGGCAGTCAGGGGGAATTGTGGATACATTTTTTACACCGCGCCCCTCCATTATTTTTATGCCTGCTTCATAGCCGCGAATCAGAAAAAATGCCTCCCATCCGTTATTTTCAAAATAACGGGACAGATTTACCAGCGACATCAGGTCCCCCGTGCCAATTGATGGCTTAGCGTCGCCTCTGAAAAGGACTCTTCTCATCTAAATCGCTTTCAAATTGAAGGAACCCGCCTCAGCTTCCACTTCCTGATTCTGTCATCACATCGCCAATAGAACCGGCCCGGCGAATTACCTCTTTTCTCTGTTGTAGCTTATCAAACCCGTTTGCCATTGCCCTATGTTGAATTATAGATTGTTAAAATATTAAGTCCCATGTAATAGGGTCTTCAAAAGATATGAGTTTTTTTGCCTTTATATCAAACTCCTCAAATAGTTTTAAATATACAGGGTCAAGGCCGTGCCTCTTCTTGCCGGGGCGTAAGATAGATATGTCTTCGGCTCCGATGCTCTGCCCTTGCTGTATATCTCTGTTTGCAAAGAGTTTCATAAAGGCAAAATCCCTTAAATACTTCTCATGCTGGTACACTGTCTTTGCTGTGCTGCCGTAAATTACTTTATCAATGCTAAACGTCCCTCGCTCATAATCGGACTCTGCCTGCCTTATGGCTGCTACCATAGCCATTAGTTCATACGGCTCAAGGGCAAAAAAGTGGTCGGGGCCGTCCATCGCCTTATCAAGTGTGATGTGTTTTTCTATAATCCGCGCGCCGAGATATACGGCCTGAACAGGCGCTTCGATGGCCTCCATTGTGTGGTCGGAATACCCTACCGGAAATCCGGGAAAGGCATATTGAAGCGTCTTTATCACGCCAAGATTACAGTCTGAAAGCGCCGTTGGATATTGAATAGAACAGTGAAGAAGGGATAGTTTGTTGTGATACTTCGTGACAATCTCAATGGCCGCCTCAATTTCACCAATCGTTGCCCCTCCGGTTGACATAATTATCGGTACGCCGGTTTTTGCACAGTGCTCAATTAATACCGTGTTAGTTATTGTGTAAGAGGTAAGTTTTATTTTCCTAAGCCCTTTGCTCAGAAGTATGTCCACCCCGTATGGGTCGGAGGCTGATGATAAAAGCTCGATTTCTTTAGACCTGCAATACCATAGCAGCTCATCAATCCAACTATCTGGAAATTCAAATCCCTTTACCGCCCCATAAATGCTATATGAGTATTCACCTTTTGAATCCTTCCAGTCCAGCTCTCCGGCACTTTTGGGATATAAATTCTTCGCCCTGAAAAATTGTAGCTTTACCGCGTCGCAGCCCGCCTCCGCGGCGGCGTCAACCATCTTTATACAGTTTTCGTATGACCCGTTGTGATTTATTCCTATCTCTGCTATAACGTAAACCCTGCCGTCAGTCATCGAAAAACCTCCTGAACCATAACTCTAAATTCAGTATCTGCCATAAGACCATCTGATGATTTTTCACTCCCGCGGTGTGCTCTTCAAACATATTATTCAACTGCCCAACGTTGAAGATGCCTCGTTTCTTTAGTGATTCGGAGTTTATAAGGGCATACATTTGGGCCTTATTAATAGTCCTGAACCACTCATCAGCGGGGGCAATGAACCCTGACTTATCTTTTCTTGTCCTTACGTCTTCGGGAAGCACACCTTTCATGGCCTCTCTGAGTATCCACTTGCCCAGGCCGTTTCTAATCTTTAGCCTTCCCGGCAGGGAAAAGCAGAACTCTATTAAACGATAGTCTAAAAAAGGGGAGCGCGACTCTATTGACTGAGACATCGTGTTTCTGTCTTCGGGCCTCAGGATTGCCGGTACCGTCTCATAAAACATCTCCAGATACAGCCTTCTTGACAGTTCATCCGAAAACTCCCCCGGCTGGCTTAACCCTGTCATATATTGTTCAACAATATCCTTGTTCAGCAAATACGAATAATCGGTAAATTTAGCTGACTCAAGTTCCCTGTTCTTTTTCATTGAAGAGATAAATCTTATCGTTTTTTTAATCTCGTCATTGGAGCGGTTGTGATTGTCCCTCCACGCGGCAATCTCTTTACACATCGTATCTATCTCACCGTCTTCAAAAAGGTCGTAAAAGTAATAATGGTAATGGTCCCAGTACCCGGCAAGCAGTTCGTCACCGGCATGGCCATTTAGTACGACCTTGATTCCCTCGTCTTTTATCTTTTTCGCGATTAAATATAAGCTGTACCATGTTACAGTACATATGGGTTCGTCATGAAACCCAAGCATCTCCTCTACGGTATCAAAGATGTCAGCCGGGTCGGGTTTAATGTAGTAATAATCCGCATTCGTATCTCTAATCACACTGTCTATGTATTCACTCTCGTCGTAAACACCTTTTTGCTGCCCTGTTATGCCGGAAAATGTAACAATCGGGTGTTTTAACAGCTTATACGCGGCACAGGTGATTGAGGTTGAATCCATACCGCCGCTTAACATGCAACCCACGGGGACATCGCTTCTAAGCCTTAGTCTTACGGCATCCACAAATATGTCTCTGAATTGTATGATTGCGTCTTTGTCTTTTATATCGTGGCGGATGAGATTAGGATTGAGATGCCAATAGGTGGTCTGCTTTGTTGCCAGCGCCTCATCTATCTCAATAAAGGAACTCTTGGGGACCTGATAAATTGCCTTAAAAAAAGATGTATCGTCCGTGTCAACGTATCTGTAACTGCGGCTTACGTATCTGAATATCTTCTCTAAGTTTGGTTCTTTTTTTATCTTAGGGTGTTTTAATATGGCCTTTATCTCTGACGCGAAGACGAAATCTGAGGCACTCTTGTAGTAATAAAGTGGTTTTACGCCCAAACGGTCCCTTGCGAGGATGAGTTTTCCCCTGTTTTTATCGAAAATAGCCACAGCCCACATACCGTTAAATTTACTAAAGCACTCCGTCCCCCACTGCTCATAGGCCCTCAGGATAACCTCGGTATCGCTTGTTGAGACAAATGAGTGTCCGGCGCCGGTGAGTTCGGCCTTAAGCTCCATGTAATTATATACTTCGCCGTTATAGATGATATAAATGGTGCCGGTGTCGTTGGACATAGGTTGATGGCCCCGCTCAGAAAGATCAATGATCTTTAAACGTCTGTGGCCAAGGGCGGCATAACTTCCATTATTGCCAAACGAAACTACCTTGCAGCCCATATCGTCAGGTCCTCTGTGGGCCATGGTGTCCGCCATTTGCCTGATGGTCAGCGCCGCGTCAAAATCAGGTTTTTTTGCTCCGATAAATCCAGCTATCCCGCACATCTATTTCTTAGTTTCTTCGCTCAGCCAATCGTCAAGCCAGCAAAGTATGGTGCCGTTTTGATTTGTCTTAAGGTACTGTTTAAATTCATCAATTTTATTGGCCTCTACGGCATTGACGTATAACTGTCCCTGTTCGTTTAAAACTAATGCGACCTTAAAACCCTGGTTTTTTAATCTGCTGTTAACTGACGGGCCTAAGTAAAATCCCCAGTCCTTCGCGGCGAAGTCACACTCCCTGCCGCTTTCTGTAACAAAGGATACCATCTCTCCGTCATCCAGATATATCTTACCGTAGTCTTTTATCTTGTAACCCTTTACCTCAAATACGCGCGGGAACTCTTTAAAATCATATCTCATGCGGCCGTCCTCTGGATTCCCGTTTTCACGGGAATGACAGGCAGGGGAAGACGGCTTTCTGTTGTCATTCCCGCGTAAGCGGGAATCCAATTGTGTGCGTGGGGTGTCATTCTCGCGTAAGCGGGAATCCAGTCTTTAAGGGTAAGCACATATTTACTCATTTCGCAAATATCTCTCATCCATGTTCATTTCACATCTGCCGCGTAAGTGTCAGGCCAAAAGCCGAACTCCTCCACAAGGGCAGGCAAATACCATTGGCCTTTTTGGGGGCCGCCACTGCCGCGCTGCCATATATCAAGGTTTCTGTGGCTTTCCGCAATCTGCCAAAATCTCTCCTCCGTTATATTCAGGAACGCACAGAGGTTTTTTATTTGCAATTCAGGGATTGGCTCAGGGTTGTTTTTTATGTAGTTGACGGCCTCTTCTCTGGTCAGGCGGCCGTTTCTTATTTCGATGGCCAGATTGTCCCAAAGCCTCGTAATTCCAAATTTATACCACTTAAAGAAATGATGAATAACAATAAAATCACAATCCAGATCGGCATAGGGATAAAGCCCAAACACCGGCTTGTCTGCCCATTGAAACCCGATTGACCGTGAAAACTCGGCCACCTCAAGCGGGTCCCAACGAAGGTACCAGCCCAGGAATATGGACTTAATTCGTGCCTCTGAGAGTTCCGCCTCGGTTGGCAGCGTAAAGCTGTAGAGTTCGTCTAAGGTCAGCTCAGCGTCTGCCCAGTCGGCGGCAAACGTTCCATTGGTAACGCCATATTTTCTTATCCAGTCGTGATTCAGGTATGGATTGCCCCTGTCTTTTTCGTTCCCGCCGTATTCAAGTCCCGGGTTTTCACCCCAGACTACGAGCTTAATACCCAGTTTTACGGCCATTTTCAATGTAATCGCCCACATAGCCATATGCTCAACGAGCGAAACCGAGCCGTTTTTCTCCAGGCTCTTCAGCATAAACTTCCTCTCAACTGCCGGGCTGACCGTGAAATCAATGTGGTCTACGCCTATGTTTATCAGGTTATCCAGATTTTTTTGGCCTAAAGGCGTCCTGTATTTGCATTTATACGTCAGCGCCAGAGGTTTCAGGCCGTATTTGTTTTTTAACGTATATGCCTGCCATGTGCTGTCCTTACCGCCGCTTACCGGGACTATGCAGTCGTACTGTCCATTGTCGGCCTTGTTTTCCATAAATAGCTCTACAAGCGCCCGTTGCCTGCCCTCCCAGTCTATTGATTGGCGTTTCTCCTGTGCCCCGATACACGCACTGCACACACCGTCGGCATTTAGCTCCACACCCGGCCTTGAATCCGGCAATACACAATTCTTACAGTATTTCATCTGTCCTATCCTCTTTAACGGCTATTTCCGTTCTGAAATCTTCTGTGCCGGAGTTCCGGCCAAAATAGAATTCTCTTCGTACCGGCCTTTTCTAACCAGAGACTTTGCCCCTACCACACAACCGTCGCCTATCTGTGCGCCCTTCATCACAGTGACATTTGCCGCAAGCCACACGTCATTGCCGATTGATATTTTACCATAGGTGTGCCCCTGGTTTTTTATCAGCTCACCCTTTGCAAAGCTGTGCTCTGAGGACTGCACATGAACCGCGTGGGCAATAAGGCAGTCCTGCCCGATTGTAACGTCCACGCCACAGTTGAATATACAATACGGGCCGATGCCCGTCCCTCTGCCTATCCTTAACACGGCATCGTTTGCCGCGACGAACCTGCAGTCGTTATCAATTGAAACACCATCTTCAATAAAAATTTTACCATTTTCCCTGTTTCTGATGTCAATATTTCCATAGATTGAGACATTGTCGCCAATAACTATATTTTCCGGGGTTCCTCTGATTTTTAATTTTGGCACCCCCTCAATGTAAAATCCCCTGCCGACCCTTATCCCGTATCCCCTAAGTATACTTTTTATAACCAGACTGTGAAGGAGCCAATATTTTTTCCTGGTTAACAGGGCCAGAAGGTCAAACATTTAAGTATGCTCCGGTTAATGCCGCGCATCATGGGGTTTCCGGCTCAAAATATAACATCCTTCCACACTGTGGGCAGGTGTTTATCTTTTCGCCTTTCATCACTTCCGCAAACAGTTGAGGGGGCATATTTAAAAAGCAGCCGTGGCATAACTCAGCCTTTGCGGCAACAACCGCGAGGGCATTCTTACGCTCAAGGATGTGCATATATCTGTTGTAAACATCTTTGGGGATGGTTTTGGCCAGCTCGCCGCGTTGTTTCAGGAGCACATCAAGCTCCTTTTCGGCATCGTCCTGGTCTTTTTTTACGACTGACACGGCCTCGTGGTATTTCACCTGTTCTTTTTCGAACTTCTTGTTGGCCGCCGAGGATGTCTTTTCAAATTCCTCTATCTGCTCCATTACGATTAGTATATCGTCCTCTATTAATCTTACTTCCTTCTCAAGCTGCTCCACTTCCTTCAGGTGAAGCTGATATTCCTTGTTTGTCTTTATATCGGCGGACTTTGAGCGAAGTTTTTTTATCTTTTCCGATTTGTCTGCGGCGGCTTGCTCAAACTCGCGCTTTTGCCTGAGGGCCTTGTCGAGGTCTGTATCCTTTTTTTGCCGTTCATCCTGGGAGTCTTTAAAGGAGCGGCCATATTCGTTCATCGCCGCGGGGGTATTCTCTATGAGTGTTTTAAGCCGAATTATTCTAGTATCAAGAGCCTGCATCTCCTTTAAGAGAACCAGCTCCTTTAGCATCGCGCCGTCCTGAAATCTGTCACAATGGGGCGCGAGATCAGACACATATCTGATCTGGTGGGCCCACCAGGACTCGAACCTGGGACCAACCGGTTATGAGCC
Organism: Candidatus Magnetominusculus dajiuhuensis; assembly: GCF_046044395.1. Taxonomy (NCBI): domain Bacteria; kingdom Pseudomonadati; phylum Nitrospirota; class Nitrospiria; order Nitrospirales; family Nitrospiraceae; genus Candidatus Magnetominusculus; species Candidatus Magnetominusculus dajiuhuensis. The sequence continues at coordinate 8,596 of NZ_JBJUSG010000058.1, forward strand.
GGTAGCTCTACCAGCTGAGCTATGGGCCCCCATTTTCCATTCGTCAATATTCCCTTAATTGTATCCACCATCATTCAACAACTGGTAGTATAACCTTGTCCTTTTAATTTGGTCAAGTGGAAAAATGTCATTGGGTCTACGTCATAAAAAAGGGGGAGATTTCTCTCCCCCCTGTTTGTATGTATATATGTGTGTTAAGGGCCTACTTCGTTGATGTGGCCTTGCTGCCCTTTTTCTTTAACATTGAGTGGGCTGCCGCTAATCTTGCAAGTGGAACCCTGTACGGTGAGCAGCTTACATAGTTCATGCCCGCATTGTAGCAGAACTCTACCGACTTTGCCTCGCCACCGTGCTCTCCGCAGATACCGACCTTCAGTTTCGACGCCTTAGAGCGGCCTTTTTCAATACCCATCTTTATCAGCTCGCCTACGCCGTCAACATCAATGCTGACGAATGGGTCTTCGGGCAGTATCTTATTGTCAACATAAAACGGCAGGAACCTTCCGGCGTCATCACGGCTTAAGCCGAATGTCGTCTGGGTCAGGTCGTTAGTTCCGAATGAGAAGAACTCCGCCCCGCCTTCCACAATCTTATCCGCCACGATTGCCGCCCTTGGAAGCTCTATCATCGTGCCGACGAGGTACTCAACCTTTACCTTGCCCTTCGCCATTACCTCATCGCATATTCTTACGGTCATATCCTTCATCTTCGTAAACTCGGTTACTGTTGCAACCAGAGGAATCATTATTTCAGGAATGACCGCGATGCCCTCTTTCTGAAGCTCAGCGGCCGCTTCCATAATGGCCTGTACCTGAATCTCATATATTTCGGGATAGGTTACGCCGAGACGGCAGCCCCTGTGTCCCAACATCGGGTTGAACTCGTGAAGGGCCTCGTTTCTCTCTTTGAGCTTCGAGGCGGGTACGCCCATTTCCTTCGCCAGCGCGCTGAGTTCTTTGTCAGTGTGCGGCAGGAACTCGTGAAGCGGCGGGTCCAACAGCCTTATCGTAACGGGCTTGCCCTTCATCACCTTGAAGATGCCCTTGAAATCTTTCTTCTGCATAGGAAGTATCTTGGCGAGGGCCTTCCTTCTTCCGGCCTCATCGTCGGCGAGGATCATCTCTCTGACGGCCTTTATCCTGTCTTCCTCAAAGAACATGTGCTCTGTCCTGCACAGTCCGATTCCCTCGGCTCCGAACTTCAGCGCAACTTCCGCGTCGTGCGGTGTGTCGGCGTTGGCCCTTACGCCCATATCTCTGAACTCATCTACCCAGCCCATGAACTTCGCAAAATCTCCGGTTACCGCAGGTTCAATAAGTTTGGTCTCGCCGAGGATGAACTCACCCGTTGAGCCGTTTATCGTTACCCAGTCGCCTTCCTTTATTACGGTGTCTTTCACGGTGCAGGTCTTTTTCTTTACATCTATTACGAGGTCTCCGCAACCTGCTACGCAGGGCTTGCCCATGCCTCTGGCAACAACAGCCGCGTGTGAGGTCATACCGCCTCTCGCCGTCAGGATTCCCTTTGCCGCGTTCATTCCGCCGATGTCCTCAGGGGATGTCTCAAGCCTGATAAGGAGGACTTTCTCTCCCTTTTCAGCCCACTCCTCGGCTTCCTTCGCGGTGAATACGGCCTTACCTACCGCAGCGCCCGGAGATGCCGGTAGTCCCTTGGCCAGCTTCTTCAGCTTCACCTTCGGGTCTATCATAGGATGCAGGAACTGGTCGAGCTGCTGAGGTTCTACCCTCAACACGGCTGTCTGCTTGTCTATCGCGCCCTCGTCCACCATGTCCATGGCTATCTTCAGGGCCGCGGCCGCCGTTCTCTTGCCGACTCTTACCTGCAGCATGTAGAGCTTGCCGTCTTCAATGGTGAATTCGAGGTCGAGCATATCTTTGTAGTGTTTTTCGAGGCTCTGATATATTTCCATCAGGTGTTTGTAGGCGTCAGGCATAGGCTTTTGGAGTTCCTCTACCTTTAGCGGCGTACGAATACCGGCAACAACGTCTTCGCCCTGGGCGTTAATCAAACACTCGCCGTAAAACTTATGCTCACCCGTAGAAGGGTCTCTCGTAAACGCAACACCCGTCCCCGATGTGTCGCCCATGTTGCCGAATACCATCGTGCAGATGTTTACCGCTGTGCCGAGGTCGTCGGCTATGCCGTTTAACTTCCTGTATGTCTTTGCCCTTTCACCAAACCATGAGCCGAACACCGCGTTGATTGCGAGTTTCAACTGCTCCATCGGGTCCTGAGGGAAGTCCTGATTCACCTTCTTCTTATAGAGGGCCTTAAACTCTTTTACGAGTTCCTTAAGCGCGTCAGCCGAAAGCTCTGAGTCATATTTTACCTTGTTTTTTTCCTTCTTTTTGTCGAGGACATGCTCAAACTCCAGCCTGTCCACACCCATGACAATAGAGGCAAACATGGTGATAAACCTTCTGTATGCGTCATAGGCAAACTTTTCGTTGTTTGAGCGCTTGATGACGCCGTTTATTGTGGAGTCAGTAAGGCCCAGATTCAGAACCGTATCCATCATGCCTGGCATCGAGAACTTCGCGCCAGAGCGGACAGAGACCAGAAGAGGCTTTTCGGCGTCGCCAAACTTTAGCCCCATCAGCTCCTCTACCATCTTCATGTTCGTCAGTACCTCGTCCCACATGCCTTCGGGATACTGGCTCTTGTTGTTGAAATAGTCGTTACAGGTCTCGGTGGTGATTGTAAAGCCGGGTGGTACGGGAATGCCCAGTTTGGTCATCTCCGCAAGTCCGGCTCCCTTGCCACCAAGCAAGTCCTTCATACTGCCGTCGCCTTCTGTCTTACCTACTCCGAAAAAGTACACATACTTCTTCTTTGACATAATCTCTCCTCCTGATAAATTTTGGGACTATCTATAACTGCCCTTGCTTTAGTAAATGGGATTATACAACATATTAAATCAACCTTGCAAGGCAATAATTTATTTTCTATCTCATTTTTTTGATTCAGCGCGTTTTTTTTGTCATATTTTGCAGGGGGCAGAGGCACTTGACATTAACAAGATAATGTTTATATAGTATAGCGGTTATACATTGATTCCGCCTGTGGGGGGCATAACGGTGGCAAAGGCAAGGATACTCTTAGTCGAAGACGAGGGCATAGTCGCATTAGAGATTAAAAACAGGCTCTTGAAGATGGGATACGAGATTGCAGGGACTATATCCCGTGGCGAGGACGCTTACGAGGTTGCCAAAAGAACAAACCCCGATTTAATCCTGATGGATATAAAGCTCAAAGGCCAGGTAGATGGCATAGAGGCCGCTGTGCGCCTTCGCGGCGAGCTGGACATCCCCGTAATTTACCTGACGGCATATAGCAGCGATGAACTCAGAGACCGTGCACTCAAAACATGCCCCTCTGGATACATTATAAAACCATTTAAAGAGACAGAACTAAACATACTTATCAAGCTGGCGCTGCAAAAACATGTGAAAGAAAAAAAGATGATCGAAATGGCGGACAATCTGAATGATAAGGTACAACTCAGCCGTGCTGACCTTGCCGAATCCGATAAGCGCCTCAAAGAGCAGCTTGAGCAGGGCAAACAAAGGGAACTGGTAATCGAAAGAAACTATGAGATACAAAAGATTATAAGCAAGGTGCTTCGCGCCTCCCTTGAGCCTATAACGTTAAAGGAGCATCTTGAGCGCACACTTGAGATGATGTTGTCGGTATCGTGGCTGGCGCTTGAAAAAAAGGGCTCAATATTTTTGACAGTCGAGGCAGAGGAAGAACTTGAGATGGTAGCTCAACAGGGACTTGGTGGCCATCTCATAGAGGTTTGCGCGAGGGTGCCCTTCGGTTACTGCCTTTGCGGACGGGCTGCCTCTACCCGGAAACTCGTCTTCTCCGACTGCATAGATGGCCAGCACGATGTAAGATTTGATGCTATGCAACCGCACGGCCACTACTGTGTGCCGATAATCTCGGAAGACAAGGTACTGGGCGTAGTAAATATGTATGTCAGGCACGGGCATACGAGGGATGAAAGGACAGACGATTTCCTGCACGCAATAGCCGACACGCTTGCCGGCATAATAGAGCGCAGGCGCGTACAAAGACGCCTGAGGCACATGGCCCTCTATGACAACCTTACAGGGATTCCAAACCGCACCATGTTCTTTGACCGTCTTGCCCAGTCCATCTCGCTGGCAAAGAGGAACAACCGGATGCTTGCCCTGTTCTATCTCGATTTGGACAAGTTCAAGCGCATAAACGACACGCTTGGCCATGACGCAGGAGATGAGCTGCTTAAGGAAACGGCACGAAGGCTCACGTCATGCCTAAGGGAATCCGATACGGCCGCCCGCATGGGCGGGGATGAGTTCACCGTTATCCTGACCGAAGTAACAAGTGAAAAAGACGCGGCCGCCGTGGCCGGCAAGATAATCGAGACACTGCAGGCACCTGTTGAATTAAAGGGCTATTTGTGTCCGATTGGCACGAGTATAGGAATCAGCATGTATCCCACATCGGCAACCGAAGCGGGTGCCCTTATCAAAAAGGCCGACATGGCGATGTATGCGGCCAAGACCGGCGGCAGAGGGAATTACCAGTTTTATTCAGGGGAAGAGGTGACTTTTAGCCTGCTCGTAGATTACGCCGTGAAATTTGTAATGTTCAACGGTGGCCAGTGGGACCATAACAAGTGGCTTGACCTGCTGCTTGACATTCAGAAGAGGGGCTTTGAGCTTTCAGACACCGATATTACTTCATTAGGGCTTGTCCTTGAATCTCTAAAGCCGCTGAGGAACTCCGCCATCGGCAACATGAATGCCATGAGCCTGCTAAACCTCAGCGCGACTGTTTTTATACAAAACAACGGCGGTGTATGGAACCCCCGGCAATGGATGGAGCTTCGCCACGACCTCGCCGCAGGCGGCATTAATCTCAACGATGAGACCGCATACATGGTAAGCTGCTTCTTAGAATCGCTAAGGGAACTCTACCACTCATTTACCCGTGCAGAAGCATAAGGATCAACGACGAAGGGGGGGTAACCCCCCCTTCACCCCGTAAATTTCGCTACGTTTTGCCCACCCTTACACGTTTTGCAGAAGTTCCTCAAACTGCTCAAGCAGCGTGGCTTCGCTGAAGGGTTCATCAAGCGGAATGCCGACATCCTTCCATTCCTTCAGACAATCCTCCGGCTGTATGCCCCCTTCAATAAGCCGGTTTGACAGCAGATTGAAGTAGTTATACCTTATCTCAAAATTCTCATATATAAACCACCTGACCGCACCAACCGAATCTGAACGAAAAACCCTGTCTATCTCGGCAATTGCCTCAGTGACAAGTATATGGAGCCTGTCTTTTTGGAAATACGCAGCCGAGGGATTCGTAAGCAGGAGCTTATCCCTGTGGGCAAGCAACATATCAAAAAACAGATTCCTCCGCACAAGGTCTGTCAGCGCCGAAGCCACCCTGTGCATGTCCTCTACCATCACCTGTATAATGTCCACCTTGTCAAATATACCCGCCGACTTTACAAGACTCATTGAGGGCGCGTCGTTGCCAAGTATATAAAAAGACAACAGCCCGCCAAACTCCCCCGCTATTTCAACGTTTCGAAGGGTGCCTTCTAAATTGGCTGAATCAGATAAGTTAATCGAAAACGGGCGTTCCATCTTGTTAAGCATTGACACCTGCCCACCGCTTAGTCTCAACAAACGCCGTGAAAAATCAATCTGCGTATCATAGTCCTGCCCTATCAGGGCTACCGTTTTAGGCTCCGAAATGCCACCGAGGCAGTCCAGATAATACGTATGAAACAGGCTCTCAAAGAGTCGGCTTCCGAGCTGTAAGAACAGGTTTCTGCTGTCACCAGCGCCCTTGTCTGAAAGTACCCTGGACGCGTATCTGTTAAAACGGACTGTCTTTCTCTGTGATGGGTCAACATTATACAGATATGAGACTTCACCCAGAATATCCTCCAGCTCGTTGCTTACCGCAACCAGCGCGTTGTACTGCGCCTCGTCAAATGATACCCCGCGTTTTATTCTTGCTATGTCGTCATTTAGTGAGACTATTTTCTTCTGAAGCGGCTCCATGAAAGAATACATAATCGTATTAGACCACCAGTCAAGGTGGCTGCTCAGTGGCTCGAAAAACATGGAGAGCGACACCTTAAGGTCACGAATAAACTTATCCTTATCTATGAACTCCGCCGCCGCGGCCTCTTTCTTTGTATCCTTAAAGAACCCAAATTTGCTGGCGGTCTGTGCTGCCCCTGTTGCGTCTGAGACGCGTTTTTTCTGCACATTGGGCAGGAAGAAACTTGACATGCTTGTTGCCTGCATGTCCGCGCGCCTGACCTCAAGCCCCAGCTCGTTGAACGACTCCATATATCTTGCCTTGGCGGCGTCAATGGCGTTGAGAAAATCGTTCTTTACGTTTTGAGTCTTCTCTCTTATCTCCTCTACCCGTGACATGAACTCCTTGTCGTGAAGCGGGTTGTAGTTATATCTGTAGCCAAATATCCTTGACAGCTCCAGATTGTAGTAATTATACAGCTCTGTGGGATTGAGATGCCCCTTCCACTTTGCTACAAGGGCGTCCTTGTCTCTCACCATTCGCCGGAGAAAGCCACTGAGGCTTGCCAGGTCTTTTGTTTGCTGCTCAATATTGGCTTCTTTATTGGTGTCTTCGCCTATCGTGTTTTTAATAAGATTATTCAGGGCGTTTGTTTCGTCAACGGTCTTTTTTAAATTTTTCAGGGCATACTCGCCCTGAAGCTGCTTTACGAGGCTTTTAATTACAAAGACAAACTCATCCATGCCAGAGTTCTGCCAGGCGGCTACCTCATTATTGTCCTTTATGTATTTCATCGCATGAGAGGTCTCTACCTGCACGATTGGGGCACCCTTTAGTTTCGTAAACGGCGCGAGGGATTTCTCCAGATCGCCCTTGTATTTATTAAGCAGGTCTGCGACTGTCTCCTTTCTGCCGTCGCCGAGGCTCTTTTCCACCACTGCGGCCTTGCACGTCTGGACGAACATGATGCGCTGGTCGGCGTCCATTATCTTGTTCAGAACCCGCTTGTCAGCCTCCTTCATCGGGCTTGTTATGGCGGAGAGATATATTATCATGTCGGCCTGCGGCAGGAATTCACGCAGTGTGAGGTCTTCGTGTTCCTTATTGCCAAAGGCGTCAAGTCCGGGGGTGTCCGCTATCTCCGTGCCGTCATCAAGCAGGAAAGTAGGCAGGGCGAGCCTTATATACTTTACGTTGAATTTATTCTGAGGGTTTTCGTCTTCTGACGTATATTTCCATATGGATTCGGTCAGTACCTCCTGGCCACGCTTTTTCACCTGGCTGCCGTTGTCGAAGTTCAGCTCCAGCTCCGGTTCCGGAGACTTTGAACAGAACACTATCATGTTCGTAGTGGCCTTGCTTTGCTCCTTTAGTATCTTCTTCCCAGTGCCGAGCAGGACATTGAGGAGGGATGACTTCCCGGAGCTGGTTATGCCGACGAGGCCGCTTTTAACCATGTGCCTTGAGAACATGCCAAGATTGGCGGTCAGGTTTTCTATCCTCCTGCCAAACTGCTCCATGCCGACATCCTCAAGCCTGAGCATGGCGTCTTTTAACCGCTGTAAAAACTCCTGTATCCTTATCTCATCTCTTTCTGTCATATCAGTTACCCTTCTGTCATATCACTTACCTTCTAATTCCTGTGCCAATGTCCATTCCTGCTGGAGCCTCATATACTTCTGCTCCAATTCTATTTTCTCTTCCTGATACTTTTCGGCAAGGCTGCGCGCCTTATTCACTTCATTTTCGAGCTGCTTAAACTTGTTTTTGAAATAATCATCACCGGCAAGCCTTAGAAGCTCCACGTCAAGCTCATCGTTTTCAGACTCAAGGCGTCTGATGTGGCTGTAGAGATTGTCCAGGGCGTTGGTCAACTCGACGGAAACCTTTTCGTTGGTGTCCCTTTCCTTTTCCGAGATTTGCAACAGCTTTTTCACATACAAAAACACACCCTGAAGCATATCAGTCTGGTCTTTTACGCTGCTATCAGTCAACTGTTTTATTTCGCTAAGCCCACCCATGACTGAGCCATAATTCTTTCCAATGCCTTTAAGGTTATTCACTACGTTTTCGTCTATGAATTTCATAAAATCGGTACTGGTACTCGTCATCTTTGACAGCGTTGCGCGCTCAAAACCTGTTATCCTGCCTTCTATGTGTGATAAGGCGTCGTCAACCTTGCCGCTGAAAAATGGAAGCTGCTTCTCTATAGTCCCTAATATATCGACAAGCAGCTTGTTCTGCTCCTTCGCGCTGTGCTGCAGTGACCTGTTTAAATTCTGTATATCGTTTTTGAGCATGGTGTTTTGCTCTTGCGCGTCTATGATGTGTTTTCTTAAATCATCCTCAATGTGTTTTCTCAAATCGCTCATACTTGTAAGGTACTGCTTGTTAAACTCAATGGCGCTTTCCCTTTTCTTGTTGAAATCGTTTATCAACTTTTTCATTGAGTAATAAACGCCCTTGACCATTTCTCCTTCTTCCCCCGACTGAAGGGATTGTTTTACCGACGCGTCTATCTTTTCGGAAATCCCTTCTATTTGCCCGACTATTTGCCCGATAAGATTATTTTGAAGCGTCTCGCCAATGGTAGATAATGCGGCAGATAAATCATTTTTTATAGCACCCGCGGCCACGGTTGACTCCACAATGGCCACCATTCTGTTGTCCATATCCGCAAACGCCGCGTCTATCTTTGAGGAAACGCCATCTATCTGCGTACCGAGGTTGCGTTGAAGTGCCTCGTTTATAGCCTCTTTTATTGACCTGACCTCGGCCATGACGTCATTATGCGACTGCAGGCCCTTGGATAGTGAGCCTTTGATCTCCTCTATTTCGCCGGTAAGCCCTGATTTTTCTATTATTTGCCCCGACATCTCTGTAACTGCCGCGCCTAGTTCGCTTATTTGGGGTTTAAGCGCCCCTTCAAGTGCCACAATACTGCGCCCTAACCTGTCTGTCTGGGCTGCTATTTGGTCAGAGATAAGGCCGACAAGTGTGTTATTTAGCAGCTCATTAACCCGCGCGCCTACTTGTGTGCCAACATCCACGGCTATCTCTTTTGATAACATGGAGATAATGGTCTTACTTACCAGATCAAGATATAACTCGCTGCTCATTGCATATGCCCCCTTGCGCTTAAATAAGCCGTTAGCCGGAGTACTAAAGCCGCCAGCTGGCGGCAGCCCAAAATCAACAGATAAAACAAGTTCAATAGATAAAACATGTGCGATAGATAAAACATGTGCGATAGATAAAACATGTGCGATAGATAAAACATGTGCGATATTAAAGACGAAGGGGGTTACCCCCCTTCGTCTTTAATATCGCTGATTACTGCTGGTTGCGGCCGTCAACCGGAAGTACGATTGTAAAGGTGGTGCCTTTGCCTGGCTCGCTGTCAACGGTTATCGCTCCTTTATGTTGTTTTATGATACTCAAACTGATGGACAGTCCCAGCCCTGTGCCTTTACCAACCGGCTTCGTGGTGAAAAAAGTCTCGAATATCTTGTCAATCTTATCTTTTGGAACGCCGCTTCCCGTGTCGCTTATTTCAATCCTTACCGTGTCGCCTTCACTGCGGGTCTTCATTTTTACCTCGCCATTACCCTCAATTGCCTGGCAGGCGTTGGCAAGGATGTTTAAAAAAACCTGATTTAATTTCCCGATATTGCACACCACCATTGGCAGCGTGCCAAAATCTTTGGTTATATTTATCCTCTCCTTATACTCATATGTCAGAAATCTTGATGTGGTATCCATGGCCTCATTAATGTCGGCCCCGGCGGCCTCCCCTGTGTCCTTGCGGGAGAAGGAGCGCAGGTCCATGATTATCTTCTGGATACGTTCTGTGCCGACGATTGATCTTTCTATCATCTCGTTTATTCTGGTCTTCAGATAGTCATAGTTAATATCGGCCTTCACCTTTTGTACTGCCTCTTTGGATGCGGCCGGAAGTTCTAAATCGTCATAGAGCGCTATCAAATCGCTTATCTTGAGAAAGAATTTACGCAGATTACCCATATTGGAATGAATAAAACCAACCGGATTGTTTATTTCATGGGCAATCCCGGCGGCCAGTTCGCCTATGGACGCCATCTTGGCGTTCTGGACAAGCTGTTCCTCAAGGGTCTTGCTGTCTGCAATCATACGCTGCATCCGCACCTGTAGTACCTCCATGACTATGCGGCGAATCTTGTCACTGTCCCACGGTTTTGTCAGGTACTTATCAACCGCGCCTTTATTAATGGCGTCAATAGTTGAGGAGATGTCGCTGTAGCCGGTCAGTATAATCTTCCCCATGTTGGGATATTCTGTTTCTATCCGGGCTAATAACTCGCTGCCTGTCATCCCGGGCATACGCTGGTCGGTAAGGATAAGGTCTATGGTGTTGTTTTTCAGTATTTCCATTGCCTCGGCGGCGCTTGAGGCCTTATGCACTTCATAATCATACATGAACGTATCAGACAGCGCCTCCAGGATATCAGGCTCATCGTCAACTATCAAAATACTCTGCTTTGCCAACTATCCTGCCCTCCTATATCCAGCCTCGCTGATTATACCACTTAGTGTTTTTTTTGTAAAGGCAATCCGGGCGGCCTCGCAAAATTATATTACCAATAGTCCGTCATTCCAGCCTCATTTTGTCATTCCGGCTTGTCCGGAATCTTATTTGGCTTGCGAATATGTAGAGACCGATTCTGGACAAGCCGGAATGACGGCAAGACAAGCCGATCAACCGCGGTGCGCTATGGCTTGGGCTGATTTTTTGTCTTCTTCACAAAACTGCTCCTGGCCGATTCCATACTCTTTCTTTTAAAAATATTTTTGTCCATATGGGCCATCAACTTGATAGAGGGGGGGATTTTGCCGTCGTTGCATGTCAGTATCATCTTATAGAATTCACAGTTCTGGCACGTAACCTTTATCTTCTCTTCCCACGACTTGTACTTCCTGCCCCCACCGCACATATCGAGTGTGGCGTTTATGTACATACAGGCCCTTCCGGCGTTGACCCCGTCCAGAAAGCCATCCGCGTCAACGTTTATAAACGATGGGCAGTCCTCAAAGTCCTTGCACTTTGTAAATTCCCAGCAATTGATAAATTTATATACATCCTTGTGAACCTTGATTTTTGATATATTGAATTTTATCAACTCCCTGACGTGCTCATCGTCGAGGACGACGCCGCATTCGATTAAGTGCTCATCCTTGCCGGGGACATACACGTTTTCAGCCGCCACCAGTCCTCTCTTTAACTGTTCAGACGTAATGGCTTTCACGCCCACGTCAAACGATTTTTTCACGCCGAAGGCGTCTTCAATGTAAGAGTAGAGGCGTCTTATAGTAAAAGGCCTGATGATTATATCAATAACTATGTCACACTGGGAAAGAAGCTGGCGCACCTGCTCTATATCGGTGGTAGAGCTCATTATGGCCAGAACCTTAAACGATACGTTTGAATATTGGATATGATACATGAACTCGCAAAAGGCGTCCATGTCATCAAAGTGGCACTCATCTATGATTAGCAAGTCACAGCGCCTCGTAAAGAGCACCAACTCAAGGCTCCTTAAATTATAATATCCGCTGGCAACGGTAATCCCCCTGTAGTACTCAAGCAGGCTCCATGACACGGGCGCGGCTATATCTTCACGCAGAAACACAAATATTTCCTTCTTGCTGACCTTTCTCCTTTTGATTAAGATATTTAAGGCGGCGTTTTTGGCCTTCTCTCTTTTCATCTCCTTCGCAACTGTAAGTATGTTTGCGAGGTCAAAGTTTTGTTTAACAAACTTATCAAGGGTTTCCATCGCGGTATCAGATACTTCCAGAATACTGAACTCAAAAAACGGTGCTTTGTCCAGTTGATGCTCAGTTTCCGAGTCTGTAAAAAACCGGTAGATTATTCCATTTGTTAATATGGCGATTTTGGCTTGCGACAGAGGAAATGTCTCCCTAAGGGAATTACGCTCCATGTCGAGATTCATACCCCAGTGTTTACACTCTATTATTATTTCCGCATGTCCATCCCGCAGCAGGGCATAGTCAACCGTAACAGATTGTTGATGGTCAACCGCAATCGAGTAATGGGGAACGACCTCCGACGGGTCAAAGACATCATAGCCGAGACTTTTGATGAAAGGAAGTATGAGCGCAATTTCCGTGGATTCCTTGTTTTTTACGAAATCATATCTCTGGCGAATTTCACCTGAGAGCGCCTTGATTTTTTCCGCTAATTCCACCATCTCAGAAAACCCTTTTTTACCTCCTTAATACATAGTACAGCATAACATGTTGTCAAAAGAAACGTCCAGTTTTTATCAAAAATGGCAGGGCAAACGCATTAGAACGTTACAATAGAAAATTCCTTTCCTGGATTCCTGCTTTACCGTGAAAATCCTATGGAGCTAGGGCACACACCTCCCC
>NZ_JBJUSG010000059.1:0-20666 GCF_046044395.1 Candidatus Magnetominusculus dajiuhuensis
GGGGGGGGGGCTGCTTTACTATTGTGACACAGTCTGTTGTCCGGAATCGTCACTTTAGTGTGAGTTTCATGATGATTGTGCATATTCTGAGGCATAAGGACAGATTCCAGACAAGCCGGAATGACAAAAATAAGGGAGACAATTTCTAATGCGATTGCCCTGGGCGCAGAAGTGCACCATGACTATTATACGTTTACTAATTATTGAACCCACGCGTGTATTGTAATGGGAATACTGTTACAATTATATTAAGGAACGATTGCCATTATATTACAGTTCTGTTAATTTATAGCAAATACTCAGGTGTTTTTTAAGCGGCACTCATTTTTAACACATGCCCATAGCCGTAGATAGTAAACCAGACTACCATTGTCTTTATCAACCTGAAAATATATTGTCATACTTATAGCCCATGGCAAATGCCAGAAACTCCTCAACCATGTATGATGAGTTGTTTTTCTTGCCATAGACTACGGAGATGTCCTGAGTGATTCTGTTTTTCTTTATCCTCAGGGCCTTTAACTGCCCGTCAAGAATCTCTTTTCTTACAGAGAGTTTAGACAGAAACGCAACGCCCAGCCCTTCGCGTATGGCATTTTTTATCGCCTCTATACTCTCTGAAACCATAAAGATTTTCAGGCTCTGTATGTTTGTCTTGCAGCTGCAAAACAACTCCTCTATCAATTTCCCTGTGCTTGAGACATCCTCTCTTATGATAAAAGTCTCATCGCGCACCTTTTCAATGGAAATATCATCAAACCTCGCCAATGGATGCCACGCCGGTACGATAAGAAACAATTCATCTGTGTAGAGTTTCCCGACGTTTATCCTATGGCCTCTTATATTTCCTTCGACAAAACCTAAGTCAATTGTGGCAGAGTTCATCATCTCTACTATTCTTTTGGAGTTCCCAAGGCTTAGAGATACTTTCAACTTTGGGCTTACTTTCCTGAAATCAGCCAGCATTATTGAAAGCATGTAGTGCCCAACCAAAGACGTGGCACCGATTTTAATTGACCCTTTTACCAGACCAGACAACTTGCATATGGTCCTCTCGGCATCTGTGTATAAAGATAATATTTTTTTCGCATACCCGTAGAGTATCTCCCCCGAAGGCGTCAGTATGACGCTGCTTGTGGTACGTTCGAAGAGTTTTGTGCTGTAAAACTCCTCTAATACCTGTATCTGAGAGCTGACAGCCGGCTGAGTGAGGTGAATTACCTCAGAGGCCTTCGAAAAACTCTTCAGCTCCGCAACTGTACAAAATACCCTTAATTTATCATCCATCGCTCATGCGTACCCCCACGTTTCCAAATCGCCATCTCCCACGCCCCACGCCACTTCTTACATAAGCATCCCATTTCTGACACGAGCATCAGGCCGAACAATACGATATGACGCCACTATTGTACCACAAAAAATATTAATAAGTTAATAAAAAAATTTAATAAAAAAAGTCGCCGCCAAACACTTGACAACGTATCTTTCTTTGTTGTAAAATGGAATCGGTTGGGGCAGAGCTTAAACAAGCTGGAAGCAGAACGATGGATTTACGCTCTATGTTACGCGGTCAAGCGGTCAAACAGATTCGTGGACGTTTGGGGCGTCGGTTTTGTTCTGGTGAAAAGTAGCGTCAGGGGTTGCCTTGGTGCGTCAGGGGTTGACTTGGTGGGTAGGCCCCGGAACTCGTTCGGTTCTGTCATAATCGCGGCACGAAACCTAAGTTGCTAAACGTGGGTTAATTTATTTTTTATCAGGATGCGAGCCGTGTTATTTCCAACTGCGTTTCAATAGTTGCAGCTCCTTCAAATGCACAGCATAGGAGTAAAAAAGAGTATGCCGGAGGTTATTATGAAGCAAGACACATCCCTATCCAGTCGTCGTTTTATGTCATTTGTTTTAGTGGTTTCACTGGTGGTAATCCTTGTTGTTGGACTGATCGCTGCCCCTTCGGAGGCCAAAAAATATGCCGCTGCCTCGTGGTACGGGAAAGAGTATCACGGCAGGAGGACATCCTCAGGCGTCATCTATGACATGAACTCATCTCAGGGTGCGCATAAAACGCTCCCTTTCGGCACAAATCTCAGGGTTACTAATCCCAAAAATGGCAAATCAACCAAAGTCAGGATCACTGACCGCGGGCCTTTCGTAAAATCAAGGGATATTGACCTCTCTTATAAATGCGCAAAGGAAATAGGCATTGTTAACAGCGGCGTGTCAAACGTAAAAATTGACTATATACTCAAAGACGGCCCAAAAACAAAGTATGTTGATATAACCGATATGAAGACTTTACCAGACAGGCTCAGCAAAACCGCTTTTCTTGATTATAAAAATGCCTCTGTTATGAAGCATATGCTCAGAGGTCAGCAGGCAAAGCACACCTATATAGCAAAATCAATCGTCGGGGGCCGACCTGTGTATGTCGTATCCTCTCACAAGGAAAAAGCCACCCGGACATTGGCGCTAAACTCTTATGACAGACCTGGTAAACATGGCCTGCAATACAGGACAATTATCCTCTCTGCCCTAAGGTCAAAGATTGACAGGTCAAAGGCGGCCAACATGGTGGCGTTGATGTCCACTTACGACAACACACCGGTCAGGCCATTTATTGGCCCGGGCATTTCGCCGACCTTCATGCCGCACGAGTACATCGCGAGTTCTGACTATATCAGCTATAAGCTGCCCGGATAGTTAATATAGTTGATTTGAAATCGGTGGCTATATAGCTAAAATCTCGGCCACCTTTAACATGAACGGGTCAACGGTTTTTTTCTTATAGACCGCGTCCTCTATCGGGGTGAGGACGCACTGGTTGTTGATCTCGCCAGCCATGGCGTTGTCGCAGCCCCCGATTAGTTTCTCAACGGCGAACAGGCCGGGCTTGCTTGCCAGCACACGGTCAAAAAATACGGGCGTTCCACCGCGCTGGATGTGCCCCATGACAACGGCACGACAGTCCAGCTTGCCCATAACGACAAAATTTAGTTCCCTGACATACCGGAATTTTATAGATTGTGTCAATCTGACGCCCGTTGCCGATTTTCATTTGTTTCCATGATAGTTTATAATCAACCGGGATATATGTTTGACATAATAGATTTTACTGAAATAACGGGGAATTTGACCTTGCTCTATGTCGAGGATGAGGAATCTGTGAGGCTCACGTCGAGGCTTCGCAAGATATTTAAGACCGTCATAGTTGCCGATAACGGTCTCAATGGCATCAGGCTGTTTGATGACAATCAGGTTGACATTGTTATGACCGACTACCTTATGCCTGAGTTAAACGGCATGGAGTTTATCAAACGCATCAGGGAAAAAGACACCAGGGTTCCCATTATCATGATAACCGGTTATGTGGATACCGAATTTCTGATTGAGGCAATCAACCTTGGCGTCAATCAATTCATCACTAAACCCATAATCATACAAAATCTGATGAAGGCCGTCGAAATCGCCGTTCAGGGCTTTGTCCTGGACAATCTTGCACAGATAAGCCGCCAGCAGGAACTGCAGCTCCTCCGATACAGAGAAAAATACCATTCAACTCAACAAGAACTGGCATTTATGAAGGAACTAAAAATAATCAGAAACGACCTCAATCACATCAAATTGGAAACGAATGCGGGAAAAACTATATGGCACGCCGAGATTTGCTATGTCCCTCTGGACATATTAAGCGGCGACAGCTATTCAATCAGGGAGATAACAGGTGGTAAGGTCTTATTTTTTATCTCCGACGCAATGGGCAAGGGGCTGTCCGCATCGGTAACATCCATCCTGACCACCTCATTTATTAACCACCTGATAGATGAGGCCATAGCCAGGGGGGATTTCGACTTCAGAAAGTTCCTCACATCTTACACAAGTTTTATAAAAAAAGAGCTGCTTGCCGAGGAGATAATATGCGCCGCGTTTGCGTATATAGATTTTCACGGCGAGTTATTGGAGACGGCAATATTTTCTATGCCACCCATTCTGGCGCTCAAATCCAACGGGCAGCTCCTGAAGATTAACAGCAACAACCTTCCTATTATGAAATACCTTGACGACACCGTTGTCGGGTCGTTCGATATGTCGGGGTTTGAAAAGATTCTTATATACAGCGACGGCTTAAATGAAAGCCCTTTAGCCGCTCCGGAGGCAGGACAGGAAGGTGGTCTGTATCAGGACTATCTTGATGAGGATTTCAGGCGTTGTTCATTTAAAAATGGACTTTACAGCAGTTTTACACAACAGGCGGCAACCCCTGAGGACGACGTTACGTTTATCCTCATACAGCGCCTTGACACAAACTGGCGTACACTGGGGGAGTTTACCTCACAGGGCAGACTTTCCGATATTGACTCTATGGCCGCTGATTTACACATCAGGTTTGTTCACATGGGACTGGACAAGGGTTTTATTGCCCATTTTATAAGCTCGCTGACAGAGTTGATGGTCAATGCCTATGAACACGGTATCCTCGACATCGGCTCTGCGGCGAAACAATCTATGACCTCTAAGGGCACTTACGACGATTATCTCCTGCAACGAGAGAAACACGTGAATAAAGACATATATGTATCATTGGGCCAATATACGAGGGACGGTAAAGATTTCTTAATCGCCACTGTCAAAGACGATGGAAGCGGTTTCGATGCCGCAAAAATAAGCGGGATTAATATAGACGAACATATGTTCACCGGCAGGGGAATTAAAATTGCAAAAACACTTTCAGATTGTCTATTATATAACCGGCAGGGAAACGAGGCCATATTGATAAAGGAAATCCCTGCCAAAATACTCTGACACCCGGTATGGTGTCAAGCAGGCGGTGAAAAATGGAAATTGAAAAGTCTACGGATGCCGAGGCCGTAATAAGCGGCCATGTAAAGACCATAGAAGACTATACGAAAATCAAGCAGGTGGTCAACTCAATGCTTACGGGGGACGGTTGTGCCATATCTGTGAGAATCCCGGATTCGATTTCAATTACGTCCTCTGTCATTGGGTATTTGCTGAAGCTCGTTTTTGAAAACAAGGTAGACCTAAAACTTTTTGTCAGGGAACCCAAGCTCTATCATCTCCTTGAAGTGCTGAATCTTATAACGGTGTTTAAGGTTCAAAAGATGTGATTTGAAGTAATTTCCATGGTTAAGGTGGTTCGCATGAGAGATATGAGGGGTTTTTCGTTAGTTGAACTGATGGTTGTTATTGCGATAATCAGTTTGTTGACTGCTATCGCGGTGCCGGTGTTTCTGGGGCAGAGGGAAAAGGCAAAGGTGAGGGCAACCACGTCAAGCGCGGTGAGCGCGGTTGCTGACTTGCAGGGGTATCTTGACTGGTATGTAGCTGGTGAGCCATATATTATCATCACCGATGTGTCAGGCACACAAGGATGCTTTGAGGTCTCGGCTTCAGTCTCGGCCGCTCAGACCTGCGTCGCTACCTTCAATCAAGCCGCCGTCGGCACATATCCGGTATTTCCCGGCGGACTGACCACGGTTATCTCCCACTTTATCTCCCATCACACGTTTAAGGGAGACATCAGTGCGTTTACTGGCAGCCCGTTGTTTGTGTCTGCATCACCGGGTGACGGACAGGTTCTTCTAAGCGCGGCTAGTAGCAATGTCGTCGTTATCCTTGCCTACGCGACGAACTCCACGTCTCCGATATTCAGCCAAATCCAAATGGTAACCATACGATAGTCGCAGCCCAAACATGGAATTCATAGATTACAGCGATTATTATTACCGGACGAAGTTGAATGAGCCTCCTCCTCCACAGAGGGTGGGGAAGTTTGTTCTGCTCAATAAATACCGCGGTGATGAGTTTATCGTCTTGTCGCCCAAGGGTTTTTCTGCCTATCATGCGGACATTGTCAGGGTCTTTTGTGAGCAACGGGGCATTGACGGCCTCTACAGCAGCGAACATAAGCATTTTGACATACATGATATACACTGGCACGTTGGAGGCGGAGGCAAATGGTCAATAGACGAAGAACTCAAAACCCTCCACTTCAATGGCTACTCGCAGGCATACGGCAGATTCAGAACTCATGGACTTAAAGAGAAGTTATCAATGATTCTATCCCTGTCCGATTACGAAATAACGATTGGTTCCTGAGATTATTTAGCCGGAGGCGGCTGCTTCAGACTATTTAACCTTTCTTTTTTAAAAAAACTTATTCTTTACACTTGACATAGACACCCGATTGTTGGTATAAAAGACGAGTGATAGAAAAGACCGAAAAAATATGGATGGACGGCGAGTTCGTCAACTGGGAAGACGCTACTGTTCACGTTATGACGCACACGCTGCACTACGGGCTTGGCGTCTTTGAGGGAATCCGCGCTTACAAGACTGCCTCCGGCCCTGCTGTGTTCAGGCTCAGGGAGCATGTGGACAGGTTATTCGACTCAGCGCATATCTTTCAGGTGCATATACCCTTCACAAGGGAGCAGATAGTTAATGCCGTCGTTGATTGTGTAAAGGTAAACAAACTTGAGGAGTGTTACATCCGGCCTTTTGTCTACATTGGATACGGGATGATTGGCCTATACCCCAAGAACAACCCGATAAGAGTGGCGGTGGCCGCCTACCCGTGGGGGGCTTCTTATCTGGGCAAAGACGCCATACAAAGCGGCATTCGGGTAAAGGTCTCGTCATTTATCAGAAACCACGTAAACTCCAATATGTCACGCGGAAAGGTGTCGGGCTATTACATTAACTCACAGCTCGCCAAAAAAGAAGCTATAACGCTGGGATTTGCGGAGGCGCTGATGCTTGACGCCGACGGTTATGTCGCCGAAGGCTCCGGTGAAAACATTTTCATTGTGAGAAATGGAAAATTAAAGACTACGCCGCTTACCTCCATACTTGAAGGCATTACCAGAGACAGTATTATGAAAATAGCGGCCGACAACGGCCTGGAAGTCAACGAGACGAGGTTCACAAGAGACGAGCTATACATCTCGGACGAGGCATTTTTCTCCGGCACTGCCGCAGAGATTACGCCAATCATAGAGGTGGACAATCGTAAAATCGGCAAAGGCAAGCCGGGCGAGATAACCACAAAACTCCAATCAATATTCTTTGACACGGTTGCCGGTAAGGTTGACAAGTACCGCGACTGGCTCACTTACATTTAATATTAAACGTTGGCAGTTGGCAAATCCCGCTGGTTGGCAAATCCCGCTGGTTGGCAAATGGGGCTGGTTGGCAAGTGGGGCGTTACGATTATTTAAGTTGCCTGTGTAGTTAACCCCGTTAGAAAAACTGGATTCCTGCCTTCGCAGGAATGACAGACAAGGCGGGACAACTGGACACATGGCGTATCATTTGAACACACAGCCTGTCATTCCAGCGAAATCAGGAATCCAGAGAACCCTCTACCGGAATTGATTTCATAGGCATTCACTTAACATGGCACTTCGCGCAGTGCTTCTCGGCAGATGTGCTGAATGAAGTCTTACCGTTGTGGCAGGCCCCGCAGAACGCCCCATCGTCCATCTCTTTCATAGTCATTTTTGTCACCCCGTGCCTCATTCTGAATACCTCCAGGTGGCACTGCGTACACTTTATCCCCTTGCCGGCATGTTTGGTGCCTTCAAAGACAACCTTGCCCTCTGCGCATTCCCATTCGAGTATCTTGCCCGGGGGCACGGCGTAGGCCGATTCAAACACAGCGGCTGGCACAAATAAAACGGCTGGCACGAATAAAATTACGAACACCCGAAGCACACTGCCCGCTATCACATCTCTTATCTTTCCACACATATCGTTAAGAGATATAATATTGGGATAGCCCTCAGGTTGTCAAGACAAAAAAACGGCGTCTCCTTAACACAGGCCCATCGCTTTTAAAAAGGTTGGTTCTATTTTAACATAGATTCATTTAGGGGCAACGACCATAATGATACTTTTTCCATCCAATTTAGGTTTCAACTCAAAATTACATTGGCCTTCGAGCTGTTCCATCATCTTTTCAAACACCACCATTCCATGTTCCGGCCTTACGATTTCCCTCCCTCTGAAAAACATCGAAACCTTAGCCTTGTTGCCATCCGCCACAAACGTCTTCACCTGGCCAATCTTCCTTTCAAGGTCGTGTTCCGATATGCGGGGCCTGATTTTCACCTCTTTTACGTCAATCGTCTTTTTGTGCGTGTGCTTTTTGCTTATCTGATACTTGTACTTGCCGAAATCCATAATCCTGCACACGGGGGGATTCGCCCCTGGCGCAACCTCAACCAAATCAAGTCCCTTCTCTTTGGCCGACTTTATGGCGTCTCTGACCGCTACGATACCCATCTGAGCGCCTTCTACGTCAATCAACCTGATCTGGTTGACCTTGATTTGTTCGTTTATCCTGATTTTTTTATTTATGGCCCTACCTCCTGCCTTCTATCTCTTCCCGTAAAAAATCAAGAAGATTATTCATATCCGCGAAAACCACGTTCTCGCCATTTCTCTTTCTTACCGTCAGTGAGCGTGACTCCATCTCTTTGTCTCCTATCAGAACGGCATAGGGGATTTTCTTCAGCGACGACTGCCTGATCTTGTAGCCTATTTTCTCATCTCCATAATCGGTCTCAACCCTTATGTTGGCCTTCATGAGGGCGGCGGCAGTCTCTTTAGCAAACTCCGCCTGCCTTTCAGATATTGTAAGGACAGAGACCTGCACGGGCGCTAGCCAAAGGGGAAATGCCCCGCCGTAATGCTCAATGAGTATCCCAAAAAACCGCTCCAGAGAACCCATCAACGCCCTGTGAATCATTATGGGCATATGTTCCTTGTCATCTGAGGCACGATAGGTGACATCGAAACGCTCAGGAAGATTGAAATCCACCTGAATGGTGCTGCACTGCCACTGCCTGTTCAGGGAATCCTTCACCTTTATGTCAATCTTCGGGCCATAGAACACCCCCTCGCCGGGGTCGGTCTCATACTTAAGCCCCTTCTTCTGAAGTGCCTTTCTAAGGGCCTCAGTGGCAACCTCCCAATTATCAAGCGTCCCCACATACTTGTCCGGCCTCGTGGACAGATATACGTCATATTTCTCAAATCCAAACGTCCTCAGAACAAAAAGCGTAAAGTCCAGGACATCCAATATTTCACTTTCTATCTGGTCAATACGGCAAAATATATGCGCGTCGTCCTGCGTAAATCCCCTTACGCGCAAAAGCCCGTGTAATACGCCTGAGCGTTCATACCTGTAAACCGTGCCAAGCTCCGCGTATTTTATTGGTAAATCCCTGTAGCTTCTCAACGCACTCTTATAAATCGCAATATGAAACGGGCAGTTCATCGGTTTAATCTCATAGTCAGCGCCGTCAATATCCATAGGGGTGTACATATTTTCTTTATAAAAGTCGAGATGGCCGCTCTTTTTCCAGAGGTCTATTTTTGCTATGTGCGGGGTGTAGAGCAGTTTATAGTCTGCTTTAATGTGCTCTTCACGCCAAAAGTCCTCAATGGTCTTTCGTATCATCGCCCCGCTAGGGTGCCAAAGGATAAGGCCCGCGCCGATGTCGTCGTGTATGCTGAACAGGTCAAGCTCCTTGCCAAGCCTCCTGTGGTCGCGGCGTTTGACCTCTTCCAGAAACTCAAGATGGCGTTTTAAATCTTCCTGTGTGGCAAAGGCGGTTCCATATATGCGCTGGAGCATCTTGTTTTTTTCGTCGCCCCGCCAGTACGCACCGGCGGTTTTAAGCAGTTTAAAGGCGCGTACTGAGGCCGTACCCGGCACATGTGGCCCGCGGCACAGATCAATAAAGCCTCCCTCTTCGTACAGGCTGACCTCATCGGCCTCAATTGCCTCAATTATTTCTACCTTATAGCCCTCGCCCATTGCCTGAAACAACTTAATCGCGTCGGCCTTAGACATGGTCTTTCTAACGAACGGGTTATTCTTTTTTATTAACCTTTGCATAGCCTTTTCTATAGCTGAAAGGTCATCGGGGGTAAATGGTGTGTCAATATCGAAATCATAATAAAAACCATCCTCTGTGGATGGCCCGATTGTCACCTTTGCGGCGGGATAGAGGTCTTTTACGACATGGGCCATTATATGAGACACGCTGTGGCGGCAGATTGCGAGACCTTCCGGTGAGTCTATGGTGACTGCGGTGAATTCCGCGGCGTCTTTTACCCCGGCCAGCTCAGCCAGCGAGGAGATGTCAAACAAATAGCCCTCCGCGCTTTTCAGGGCTAAGGCATTCACCTTCTTAAGCCTCTTAAGGATGTCGTCTGCGCCCTGGCCGCCATCCCGCTGTATTGCCTCACCTGCGATGTTAATTACGATACTTTCCACCTCTCTTTAAATTCATACAAGATAACAACCCACAAGATAATAACCTATATGGGGGGAAGATTTCAATACCGCGAAATTAAAAATATTCATGGGAACTATACGTGCCTATGCGTGAATGACATTTTGCAGTATCCAGTGGGCGATGGAAAGTATAACACTAAACAAGACGGCCGTAAAAAACCCTTTTACCTCAAAGCCCTTGACGATACTACCCACAATCATGACAATTATCGCATTAATGACCAGTATAAAAAGCCCTAATGTCAAAATAGTCAGCGGCAAGGTCAAAATAATCAAAACCGGCCTGAGGACGGCGTTTAAAACCCCGATTGCAATGGCAACCACCAGGGCGCTCCCAAAACTCCCCACCCGCACACCGGGCAGCACATACGCGGCCACTAACACCGAGGCTGTCATGATTATCCATGATACCAGCAGATGAGTCATTACGTGATGGTAACACTAAAGCTGGACATAATGCAAGGAGTACTGAAGCCGCCAACGGGCGGCAGCCCAAACGCGATAGACAAAACGTGGCAAGATTTACGGGGTGAAGGGGGATTATCCCCCTTCGTCGTTAATCTCTTAATCCCTTAATCTTTTTTGGCGGAAATTTGACAAAAAAGGCTAGTTAATATAATATTGACGATGGGAAAATACGGGCAGCATATAAGAGAAGACAAGAGTGTGCTTACGGAGCCGCGATGTCCTTTTTGCAGGACGCTGTTTGAGCGGCCGCGTGAGGTGTCAACAATACTGGGGTATTTTTCGGGCGGGACATGCGGCTGTGGGGCGGTTTTTTCGTATGACCCGACGAGAAAAAACATGGGGGAGGCATTTATGGATGCCTTGGCCTATGCGTGTAATGAAGACTGGGACCTTGCCCAGTCCCTGGAGTCTGAAAAGGACTTTGAGGAAAAATTTGTCGTCTACAGAGAAAATGACCACACCCTGTCATCAAAGGCCGTGAGCAGCAACCCGAAAGACAGGATAGTGAATATGATTTTTGTCAAGCTGAAAAATCAGCAAACCGAATAAAACGTCTGTAGAACGAGGAATGACGGGCTTAATAAAATTTATTGATAAACTTATTAATAAAATTTATTTGACGATAGGGCGTCAGGTATATTAACTTTGTAAGGTTATTGAAAGCAGAAGAGATAATCGAACAGAAAGGGAGTTTCCCGAAGATTAATTTATAACACAACAGGAGGATGAATATGCGTACAATTGACTGTGCAGGAAAGAAGATCGAGCTTGACGAGGACGGTTATCTGACAAACCTGAACGATTGGTCAGAGGATTTGGCGAAGATGTTGTCTAAGGAAGACAATCTTGATCTTTCTGAACCCCACTGGGAAGTAATCAACTTTTTAAGGTCGTACTATCAGCAGTACCAGATAGCTCCGATGATCAAGATTCTGGTGAAAGAGATAAAGAAGACGATGGGGGCCGACAAGGGCAACACCAAGTATCTCTATCAGTTATTTCCAGATGGCCCGGCGAAGCAGGCGTGTAGGTATGCCGGACTTCCTAAGCCTACGGGCTGCGTATAAAGTAAGCTTTTTTTTCGGTGAGGGCGAAAAGTCCGTGCCGAACATTGGCAGAGGATAATGGACGCCTGGTAGTTTCTACTAGGCGTTTCCAGTTTGTGCAATATCTAAGGAATATAAAGAGGGCCGTAACGCAAGCGGCTCAACGGGCGGAATGATGAATGGTATGATGAATGGTATAAGATTCATGATTGACATGTATGTCAGTGGGATAGTTTATGCGGCCTGCCTGGTTTTTGTTGCCGGGTTCTTGTGTAAGATATATTTTGGATACTATAAGACCCCTCAACCGTTAAAGATACCGCAGACTCCTCAGCCAACCACCCTGCCGGGCGTGATGATGAGGATGGCAGGGGATGTGTTTTTCTTCAGGAGCCTGGCCAAAGGCACCACACTGCTTTTTATTGCGGGATGGGTGTTTCATTTTACGTTTTTACTGGTGATCATAAGGCACCTGAGATATTTCGTTAATCCGGTTCCCGGGTTTATAATAGCTCTCGGCAATGGCGTGCTGGCTATTGCTTCTTTGTTGATGATGGCGCTTATTGTTCTCCTTTTCAGAAGGTTTATAGACAGAAAGGTAAGCTATATTACCTCGTTTGCCGATTACTTCGTACTTTTGTTAATTATGGGAATCGTTCAAAGCGGGATAATGCTGCACTATGAGCAGTTCAGGCCAAACATCGCCGAGATAAAGGCGTTTATGCTTGAGCTAATGGAGTTGAAGACGCCTTTTCTTGTTATGATAATGCACCCGCATCACGCCCCAGGCAATGCTTTATTCATAACCCATTTAAGTCTGGTGGCGTTGTTGCTCCTGTATTTCCCATTTAGTAAGCTGATGCACGCCGGGGGTTACTTCTTCAGTCCGACCAGAAACATGATAAACAACGCCAGAGAAGTCAGGTATATTAATCCCTGGGATAAAGGATAGACGGAGGTATTATAATGGCAGAGGGAAAGACGGCCGAGGGGCAGTGTAACGAAGCCTGCGAGGCCAATGAAAGGATACAGGAACAACTGAAGTTTTCTAAAATAAAAGTCAAGGCGCCCAAGCTCACCGGTGAAATAGACATACCGGACCTCGACCCAAACTCCATGTTGAGCGTAAAACCCCAGTTGTTGACGGCCAAAGAGATGCTGGAGCATCTTGGGTACCCCGCCGGTGGATTAGTACCGAACTGGAAAGAGGTTTTCCTCAGGAAGATGGATGAGATACTCAAGAAGTACCGCTCGGTAAGGCTCTACATGGACATTTGTGTAAAGTGCGGGGCGTGCGTTGACAAGTGCCACTATTATCTTGGTACGGGCGACCCTCTCAACATGCCCGTGGCGAGACAGGAGCTTATGCGCAAGGTTTACAGGAGATATTTCACACTGCCAGGAAAACTCTTCGGCAGCAGGTTTGTAAACGGCTCTGACCTCTCCGAGGAGCTGCTTGTCATGTGGTACACGTATTTCTACCAGTGTTCGGAGTGCAGGCGCTGTTCGGTTTTTTGCCCATACGGCATAGACACGGCTGAGATAACGATGGCCGCGAGGGAAATCTTAAACAGCGTAGGAATTGTCCAGAAGTATATGCACGAGATTATCTTTAAGGCGCAGACTATCGGGAACAATCTCGGGATGCAGCAAAACGCCATCATAAACGCCCTTGAGTTCGTTCAGGAGGAACTTCAGGAAGAGACTGGCTTGGAGGATATAAAGATCCCAATTGATGTGGAAGGGGCGGAGGTGTTGTTTGTCACGCCGAGCGCGGACTTTTTTGCCTCTCCGCATATTGAATCCCTCTATGGATACGCGAAGGTGTTTCATCAGGCCGGCATAAGCTGGACGATGAGTACCCATGCCTCAGAGGGTGGGAACTTCGGCATGTTTGCACATAACTATGAGCACATGAAAAAGATAAACAAGAGGATATGGGAGGCCGCCAGGGCGTTAAAGGTCAGGCGTGTGGTGGGCGGCGAATGCGGGCACATGTGGAGGGTGCTGAGCAGCTTCAGCAACACTATGTGGGGGCCGTTTGATTATCTCGACCAAAAGTACATGAGGCCGCAGCATATATGTGAAGTTACCCTTGACCTGCTAAAACGTGGCGCGCTGAAGATAGACAAGTCGGCCAACGAGGAGTTTATCGTAACGATGCACGACTCATGCCAGGTGGCAAGGGGGATGGAGTTGGGCGGAGTGCCGAACGGGCAGTTTGATATTCCCAGGGATGTTATACGCGGGGTCTGTGAAAAGTTCGTGGACATGCCGGCAGAGACGATAAGAGAAAGGACATTCTGCTGCGGCGCCGGACAGGGACTGCTTGGCGACGACATGATGGCCACAAGGGTAAAGGGGGCGATGCCGAGGATGCAGGCATACCATTACGCCAAACGCGAGAGCGGTGTTAACTTTGTAGCCCTGATATGCGCAATATGCAAGGCGCAGTTGAGCAAGATGTTCCCTGAGTATGGCATTGCCATGGAGGAAGTCGGCGGAATTCATCAGCTTGTAGGCAGAGCCATAGTGCTTGGCGCTAAGGAGAGTGTATAATGGTAGAGAGAGTCTTGAGGTATAGAGTTATATTGGTAGTGCTGCTTGCGGTGTTTGCGATTGTTGCCGCCGGATGTGAAAGGCCGGAGATGCCCGCAGTCGGTGCCAAAGGAGAGTCAGCCCTGCAGGTGCCTGAGGGTATTCATATATTTCCCTGGTATCACGTTAAGGACAAGATAGCCAGCAATCACATGACCTTGATAAGCAAGGGAAAGGTAAAGGAGGCCAACTGCCTTCCTTGCCATAACAACCCCGACAAATTCTGTAATAAATGCCACGAATACGTGGGAGTAGCGGCCGTCCTGGTTGGCAAGTCATACAAGGATGTACTGGCGTTAGAGATGCCGGCACCTGGGATTCCACCCCCACCAAGCCACTCACCCATAGAAACATGGAAGACCACCCATGACGAGGCGATTATAAGCGGCAAGGAGACCATAGCCACCTGTTCCGGCTGCCATCCCGCTGCTGGCCAGTTCTGCAATAAGTGCCACGAAAACGCAAATATCCGAAAGATAACTTACTAATACGTACAGGGATTAAAGACGAAGGGGGGTAACCCCCTTCACCCCTGATTACATCCTTATGGCAAAAAAGACAAGACATGCGGTTAAACAGGTGGTGGCCGTAAAGGAAAATGCCTCTGCGGCATTTTTTAGGGCACATTACGTAAAGATACTCTTATTAGTGTTTATCGTTTACGGGTTTTCTCTGCGGGCATACCATATGGACTATGTCAGCATTGGGCTGCATAATCTAAAGGAAAACCAGCACCTGAGCGAGGCGCTGAATTTTTACAACAAGGGCATCTCCATTCACAGGGAGGTGTTTTTCCAATCGGCAGACAAGGACATCCCTTATTATGAGGAATACCCGCAGTTTCCACTGATACCTTATATCGGGGTGGTGCTCTGGAAGATATTCGGCGTTAGTTTCTGGACGATGCGCCTGCAGATTATTCTGTTTTCCCTTGGGACGATACCCCTGTCTTACGCGGTTACGAAAAAAATCACCGGCGACGAGGTACTCTCACTCGTTACGGCGGGGTTTATGGCCATTATGCCGCTTAATGTGTTTTTTGGCAGGAATATCCAGCCGGAGAGCCCGTGTTTATTTCTCCTGCTCGTGTTTTATTATTATTTTATCAAATGGTCTGAGGACTCCGGCGTTGCCAATGCCCTGTATGTGGGAATATCCGCGGCCCTTATCGGGCTTTTGAAGCTCTCATTTTTAGTGCCGACACTTGCCGTGCTGCCCTTAGTTCCTTACAGTCGCACTTTAGACGATATTAAATCAATGCATTTCAGGCCATACGTTGGGTTTTTAGTTATCTTAGTCCTGCCGCTTTACATCTGGATAACGAAACTTACAAACGTAAATGAGTCCCTGACTGAGGGGTCACTGCACAATATCAGGCCGTTTGACCCGTTTACGCTTCAATACTGGCAAACCAACGGTGCCACTATAATGGCCTTCTGGCAGGACAACTACTCTGTGCCGTTGGGCGCGGCCATATTTTTGGGGCTGCTCGCCCTATTATTCGTAAAAAAAGGGCGGACGAGGGGCTTTTTCCTTTCATATTTGGGTTCATTCGTCGTTTATATGATGATATTTAGTCTGTATTTCTATCAGCACAACTACTACCAAATGCCTTACGTATATCTGGCGGCGTTTTCTATGGCCTTCGCCTTTCATTATCTGTTTACGTCCATAATAAAAATAAGGCATTTAAAATATACCTCGTTTCTGATACTTCTTTTGAGCCTGTACGCGGTAAAAGACAGCACCATGCGCCAATATGACAGACAGTTTCCCGGCACCGACATAGCGGGCGAATATATAAAATCACATACGAACAGTACAGACAGATTTTTGGTCTCGGCCTCGGCTCAAAAACTTGCCGTCTGTTATTTTGCCGAGAGGTTTTGTTTCCCCCTTCCAGCGCAAGAGGAGGATGTAAAACAATTCGAGAAAAAATTTAACTCAAAATACATCTTCATCTATA
Source organism: Candidatus Magnetominusculus dajiuhuensis (assembly GCF_046044395.1). Lineage (NCBI taxonomy): Bacteria > Pseudomonadati > Nitrospirota > Nitrospiria > Nitrospirales > Nitrospiraceae > Candidatus Magnetominusculus > Candidatus Magnetominusculus dajiuhuensis. Next base: position 16,403 of record NZ_JBJUSG010000059.1, read on the forward strand.
ATAATTCCCTGCCTGAGGCCATGTCGCGAAGCTCATGGGATTATGTATCTAAAAACTATAAGATCGCAGAGGCTGGTGTAATCCACTCCGGCGCTGCACAGGACGCCTCGCAAGGGGGTGGCTTTGCTATCGCGTACCTGTTATTGGTAAAAGGCGGGCAGTTCTCGACCGATATATTAAATGGCAAGACGCCGGTGCTAAAGAAATACTACGAATTTAGTTACGCCAATTACCCATTTTATATCATAGAACCATGAATCCCTCCCAAGCAAGACTTGCCGACATAGCGATGGTCTTTGCCGTAGTACTTGCCGGTATAAAGTTGACCTATGGCCTGGAGCGGTTTTTGGACATAGGGTTGTATGACGAGAGTGTTTATTTGTACAAGGGCGTTATGCTTGCCTCTTTGGGGATTCCACCGCCTGACTCAGGCCCCCTATATAAGGCATGGTATTGGGTTCTTTCCCTGTTTGTCAAAGACAATATCAAACTCTACTATCTGAACTACAGGATTATGGCGATTGCCCCCGCCGTGTTATTATATTGCCTCATGAGGACTTATCGCACGCCTATGGTTGTATCGCTGGTTGTAACGTTTTTTTATCTCATCTCCTTCGGTAATCTGTCTGTATGGCCAAAGCCGTCACATTTTGCCATCGTAATAGCCTTAGCTCTGTTTACGATAAAAAGGCATATCCCGTCCAATTCTAAGTCGGCGTTGTTTTTAGCAGGGGGAACCCTGCTCATGTCTTATGCCAGACCGGAGTTTTTCATGTCGTATGTCATGTTCATCGGGTTTTATATCGTTTATGCCATATTAAAGAGACGCGTGATGTTGTGGAGAGAGGAACTGCCCGCGTTGATTTTATTGGCGGTGATGAGTTTATCACTCTTTACAATTTTCGGGGTGCCGGTTTCCGGGGAAAATAACCGCTCGTGGAATGCCTTCGGCCAACATTTTTCCCTCAACCTGAGCAAGTGGCAACACACAGATAAAAACCCATGGCTTGATTGGGAGACGATAGTCAGAGAACCCTTCGGCGATGCCCATAGTGTTGCCGGGGCATTTATAATAAACCCATCAGCGTTCATTAAACACGCCGGGTATAACATTGTCGGGCTTGTTCATACCGTTTTTGGGGTGTTCTTAATGCACTTTAATGTTATTCTGCCGTCGCGTACGGGCGCGAAATTCGTTATGGAGGGTTATGTGCTTGCCGCCCTGTTAATTGTGGCGGGTTTTTACTTCCGAAAACGGTTAGTCCGAAATTTCAGAGAGAATTTTAACGAATCTAAGATGATCATACTGTGTTCATCGTTTATCGTAGCGCCGTCTCTGATTTCTTTGGTAATAATATATCCGCGCTACCATTACGCGCTGATAGTGGGGGTTTTTGCGGCCTTTGTGGCGGCGGTTGTTTTTAGTTTGAAGGCCCCCCAACCAATTCAGAAAAACGCAGCCATTTCATATGCCCTGTTGTTTGTCCTGCTGACACCTTACAGTAGCCCAAATCCATACTTTAACTATACATCCAACAATGGACAATTACAAAACGTGGAGACGATAAAATTCATCCGGGCGCTCAACATATCAAAACCAGTGAACATGCTGGAGGCCGAAGGGGGAATTGCCTATTATCTTGGCCGCAATTACGGCTGGATTGCCGACTGGAGCAAAAACACGGGGTTTTATCAGTTTTTAAAGTCAAATGGAATCAACATGATAGTGCTTTCTGAGGCACTCCACAGCGATTCACGTTTTGCCGGCGACAAGCAGTGGCAGGATTTTCTCTCAAACCCGCGAGGCTTTGGGTTTATTCAGTTATATGTCAGCGGCACAACGAGGCAGTTGCTGGTGCAGGAGTACCTGATAAAACAGTAAATGAAACGCGGCTTTTGGCTTGAGGAGTGGGAAAAGGAGGCGATAATTGCCTTTTTAAGGAATATCCACACGATGGATACCGGAGATTGACGTACATGATGATGGATGCCGACATAGTAGCGGTAAGCCCATCAAGCGTTTATCGTGTGTTTTTTGTGGCAGGGCTATTGAGCCGTTGCAATAGCAAGCCATCACAGATTGGATTGCCCGCCGGTTAGTAGTTGGATACGTTGAGTATTACAACAATGTGCGTCTCCACCGCGCGCCTGGATACGTAACTCCGAATGATAAGTTGGAGGGACGAGAAATGGAGATATTTTCTTTACGTAATCAGAAGTTGGAAGAGGCTCGTGAAATACACAGACAAAGTCGTCATAAATATTTTGACACAGAGAATCCACAGGTGTTAGACTGACACATGAAAAAAATAAATAGCAATTTGGCGCGATTTATTGTAACAATGATTGCGGTCTTGTCGTCGCTGCCCATTCTCATTAAGACACTGTCTGGCAGCATTGACGATTCATGGCAATTTGCGATTCATCAGGCAAAGTTAAACGGCCTTGTCTTTGGCAAAGACATCGTCTTTACATACGGCCCGCTGGGTTATCTCACATGCCCTATATACATAGACAGGGGGTTATGGCTGCATACGCTGTTATATACTATGGTCACGCACCTGCTGTTTTGGGGAGCGGTTTATTACTTTCTAAAGAGATGCAGGGCAGGGCTTTGGGATACGTTTTACGCGGCAGCGGCCATTGTTGTGGCCGCGCAGGGCATACTTGAAGAGTATGGCAGGCCGAGTGAGTCTTATAATTATTTTTATCTATTTTTATTCGCATATGGATACATAATAAAAAAAGAAAAAAACATACCGCTCCTTGCGGTGATTGCATTGATAGCAGCGCTGTTTTGTTATGTCAAGTTTTCCTTTGCAATAGCCGTGTGTTTTATGTTTATAACATTTATCGCATTGCTTGCCTTAGAAAAGAGGTACAAGGAGGCCGTGTTTGCCCTTACGCTTTATTTGGCATTTGCAGTTGTCTCGGGATTAATCCTGATAGGTGGGGTAGGGGCGATAGCCGCGTTTTTCTATAATTCATGGGCGATAGCCGACGGGTATGTTGACGCAATGGCGGTTGACGGCCCGGGGTGGAAGTTCTTTGCCGCCATATTCGCGTGGATGGCCTATGGAGCATTTCTTTTCCGAAGTATTATAAGAAATAATCATAACGATATATATTATCTTTCCCTATCCATCGGGTTACTCTTCATAAGTTATAAGCATAGCGTTGGTAATGGTTCTATGTTTGAGTGGGATTTTTTTGCGACGTGGGGAATGGTTTTTACTCTTTATTATATTAAAAAGGCCGACGAAACTGATATAACCGATAAAGAACATGGAATTAAATACGCGGCCCTCGCGGCTTCCATCCTGCTCGTTGCCTTGCCTCTGTATGAATTTCACCCAAAGGCTGCTTCAATAAAACACACGCTTATATTTAAGAGAAGCCAGATAGAAATCGCCGTCGGCTTTATCAGGGATAAAAGCCCCTCAGTGCCCTACGAGATGAGCAGGCAACGGCTGTCGGCATATTATGCCCTGAGTCCTTCGACATTGGAGCTGCTCAAAGGCCATACAGTTGATATATTTACCGTTGACGCGGTCCTATCCTGGTATTACGGGTTGAATTGGCATCCACGTCCCATATTCCAGTCTTACTCTGCGTATACGGCTTATCTTGATCAATTAAACGAGAGGTTTTTGAGCAAACCTGGTGCCCCTGAGTTTTTGTTATTTGCCTCTGTGGGGTTTGACAAAAAGAGCGCGGTACTTTTTGAGCCTGCCACGTACAGAAAAATACTCACCGATTACAGCGTCGCCGACAAAGACGGCATCTTCTGGGTTCTAAAGAGAAGAGACAATATTGAGCCTGTAGTGCAGGAAGCTGTTGCCTCCGTGTCAGCGCCGCTTGGCGGCAAGATACCCTTCAACGTATACGATCAATATTATATGTTTGCGAGGGTGTATGTCAGATATAACATCATAGGTGAGATTATCAGGGTTTTATACAGGGCACCGAGCATTTACATACAATTTTATAGCGATGGAGTTCCGGCAATAAGGTACAAATTTTGTTTCAATGCGGTAGATGGAATCAGTCTGAATCCCTTCGTAAATAACGCCGCAGCAGACTCGGTCAATGAATTTGCCATAACAACGCCATATCCTGGTTTTTTTGATAAAAATATAAGAGTGGAATTCTTTAAGGTATTAAGGCAATGATGGTACAATGGAAGCGTTGGTACGACACTCCAATTCTTTTTCTGTAATACCAAAATAGAAATGTCCTATTCTACCAAAGTAGAAATGTCCTA
>NZ_JBJUSG010000060.1:0-20635 GCF_046044395.1 Candidatus Magnetominusculus dajiuhuensis
CTCTGACTATGCACACTCACAGGCGCACGATTCCGGACAAGCCGGAATGACGACCAGACAAGCCGGAATGACGACAAGACAAGCATGGTAGAGACAATTTTTTTGTCGTAGAGACAATTTTTTGTCGCGGCGTGAGATTATCCTTATTAATAACTTTATGCCTGATTCTCTGTAATATTGACATTTTTTAATATTAAATATTTATTAAATCCAAGGATTTCTTTATACTCATTTGGTTGGATACCTCTGATACCCTCATATCTCTATCTTAAACTCCGCCCCGCCTTCGATATTTCTTACCGTAAGGCTCCAGCCCATGTTTGTTTCGATTATCGTCTTTGACATGTACAAGCCAATACCCGTGCCTACATTGGACGGTTTGGTTGTAAAGTGCGCGTCGAAAACTTTGCCTATTATATCTTCAGGGATGCCGCCTCCGGTGTCGCTTATGGTGATTATCATTTTTCCCCCGTCGGCATGGGAAATATGAATATCAATATTGTCTTTCCCGGCAGACAGTTTTCCCCCGCGCCTTGACAGTATCGCGTCCCTCGAATTATTAATTATGTTTAAAATGACTTGCTTAAATTCGTTTGGATATCCTGTTACATCATTGAAGTCTCCTTCATCCGATGTTATGCTGATGAAAATACTGTCCTTCGCAAAATATGCCGAGAACATCCCGACCAGCTCCTCTATCGCCTGTTTGATGTCAAACTGGACTTTCTCTTTGGATGGTAGTAAGAACTTGCGAAAATCACTGACCGTGCTCACCATGAATTCTACATGGTCAATTATTGTTCTTTGTGATTTGTTTAAATAGTCGGCATCCAGTTCGCCATAGGCATATGCGTCTTTAAGGTCCTGAGCCGTTATCGCAATAACGTTCAGCGGCTGTTTCCACTGGTGGGCTATCAGGCTTATCATCTCCCCCATTGACGCCATTTTTGACTGCTGCCTAAGGAGCTGCTCGCCTTCTTGTCTTTTGTTTGTTTCCTCTATAACTTTTTCGCTGAGTTCCTCGTTAAACCTGCGGAGTTCGTCTTCCATACGCTTTCGTTCGGAGATATTGCGCGCGGCGGCAAATACCCCCACGACTTTGCCCGCTTCATCCTTATACACAGAGGCGTTATATAAAACGGGTGTGAGATTGCCGTTGCGGTGCCTGATGCTGAGTTCATAATCGCGCACCTCCCCATAGTCAAACACCCTTTTGTAACCCGCCTCAGCTTTGTCCGGTTCGGTAAAATAGCTAGAGAAACTGGTTCCTATTAGCTCGTCTCTCAGGTATCCTGTAACGTTCTCTGTGGCCGCGTTAACATCGCTTATCTTGCCGCCGTGTGTGATGGTCACCAGCGGGTCTAAGCTCGTCTCTATGAGATTTCTGGTATAAAGGCCGGCAGCCTTTACGGCGTCTGTGAGTCGTTTGTGTTGAATATTCTGCCACAACCAATCTATAAATATCGTTAACTGATTAACGTCAGTTTGAGTATATTCCCCATCCTTGTTTCCTACGGCCGTTACCACGGCAATCCTGCCGCCGGCAAAGGTCGGCACTACCATCAGGCTTTTCAGAGGCATATGGCCTTGCGGATATCCGTGTTTATTTAATGTGGTCGTCTCGTAATTATTAACGATGATAGACCTTCTCTGGCGCACCGCCTCAGCCCACAGGCCGGAGTGTTCTATTTTAAAATGCAAATCTTCTTTATTAACGGCACACTCTTTCATTACATTTGTAGAGAACGCGCTGGTTGTGTACTCAGTCTCATCCTCATTGCCAAACGATATAAAACCAATCGCGCTGCCTGTTAAATCAAGACTCCTTTCAAGAACAAAGGCCATAATTTCACTTACAGGTTTGTCCGTGAGCTGATGTAACTCAACCATGCTCTCAAGGCGTTTTTCGTTAACCCTCTTAAATTCCTCCATTTCCCTCTGCTTTGTAATATCTTCCACAATCGCGAGATGACAATCGGACGCTTCACCTTCTACCCATAGAGATACAACAACAATCCTTACCCATACAATAGAACCGTCTTTACGAATATATCTTTTTTCAGCGCTGAATTTATCAACGTCACCTTCCACAAGCCTTTTACTGTTGGCAAGGCTGACTGCAAGGTCATCAGGATGCGTAATCTCTTGAAAGGTCAGCTTTGAGATTTCCTCCATCGAATATCCTGTGATGTTGCAAAATGCCTGATTAACCGCAACAAACCGTCCGAATTGCGATTCAACATTCACTATGCCGACCGGAGACTGCTCGAAAATCGCCCTCAGCCGGATTTCAGACCGTTTCATTTGATACTCTAATTCCTTGAGTTCTGTAATGTCTTCGGCAGTGCCGATGATCATCTCAATCTTTTCATTGTCATAAATAGGCGAAATGCTGAAAATGATAATTCTCTTTTCAGCGTCTTTACGTGTCAACCCGACTTCGTAATTTACCACCCTTTCCCCATCAACTGACGCCCTGATAAACTGTTTATTTACCTGCGGCAGAACATCGTTGTCGAACAACATTGAAAATGGATGCCCTATTAACTCATCCGCCGAATATCCGGTAATAGACGATACTTTGAAGTTGATTAATAAAAAATTTCCGGTCAAATCTATTGAATAAACGGCATTTGTGGTGTTATCTAAAACCTTCTGTAAAAAATCTTTTCTCCGAATCAGCTCAACATGATTCTCTCTTATCTCTCTGACCATTTTGTTGAAAGAGTACGCCAATTGTCCAAGCTCGTCTTTAGACCCTACCGTAACCACAGTATCAAGCCTTCCCTTTCCTACTTCACAAGCGGCTTTTGTCAAAGCAAAGATTGGGCGTGTCTGCCATCTTATAATAATATTAGCAACGATTAACGCCGCCGTAAGGTAACACAGGATAAGGACAATAACATAACGCAATTTAGTGTAATAAGGCGCAAGGACTTCGGAATAATCACGCTTAACGACTAAACCCCAGCCAGTGGCCGCGTCTATGGGTATATATCTGTACGCGGCCACCACCTTTGTGCCCTTATAGTCCGCGGCGATAACCGTACCTTCGTTGGCGTCTAACGCGCGCGCCATGATTACAGACTTGATCTTGTACTGCAATGGAACAGGGTCTCGCCCGCCGGGAAGCTTATGTTTCAGATTTACAAACAACAGTCCATCGTTATTTGCCAGTACCGTCTCCGAAGTGTCTCCACGTTGGGTGTTATATGCCAATGCCGCCATAAAATCCGACATGGTGGCGTTCATAATAACGATATAACGTGGCTGAGAATCCACATCAATAACATGGGATACGTAAAGGTCAGTAGCGCCGTCTGTTGGATCAAAGGCAAAACAGATGTGATAACGGCGCGACTTCATTGCCCCTGTGAAGTAATCAACGGATGAGACGTCCCTCCCAATGTCTTTACTCCTTGTGGACGCTATTACTTTTCCGCTTTGGACATCGGCTACCTGAATATTATCGAAGATATTAAATGTCGTCCTGTAATCTTCCAGATATTGAATAAATTCATGATTTTCGGCAAGAGACTCGCCATTAGAAACATATGACTTTGTTAAACTACTCTTTACAAATGTTTCGATATTTGATGTAAATCTTAAAATCCTCCTGTTTATATTTTCCTTTCTGACATCGGCAATTTGGTTTACATTAGTAACAGCCTCATCAAATACCTTATGATAATCGCTTTCTACATCGGTAAACGGCACTCCTGTTAAATCGGTAAATATAAAAAAAGAAACCACAACTATAGTAATGAGCAGGCTAATAAACAAAAACATCTTTGCCCTGATGCTGTACGACTTTATTTCAAACGCCGGTTTTTTCATCGGACAGCCTTCACATCGTAATGGAACTCATTAAGATTATATTTATCGGGCATATTATGGACGTCATAGATCAATTTCCTGTCAAAACTTCCGATTATTTTCTCAGTGCTCACGGAGGAATCAATCAGTCCATGACTCTTCAAAAACTCCAACGCCGAGGCAATAGAACCGTCTCTTGTTAGGCTCGTTTGCGTAATAACCGGCACATCGGACTGCCACATCGTATCACTAGTCAATATAGCCTCAATCTGTTCTGGCGTTATATCAAAATTTTCTCCCGCAAGAGACTTAATATTCGCTTGTACCCATGTGGCGGCAAGGGATATATTTTCCTTGTTTGCCTTTAGCCATTTTATAGCCCGGATCTCAGCGGCTATCACCTGCCGTACCGCTTCGGGGTGTTTTATATAAAACTCCTTAGAAAAATAGATATAGCCGGAGGTCATAGTCCTAAAGATAACAACGCTGTCAAGGTAGTTTCGCAGGGTAAAGCTGACAGTTGAGCCTGTATCCGCAAACGCGAATATTTTGTTGTTCATCAGGGCGTCTTTCATTTTTATATGATCAAGCGGCACAAGCGTAACGTCTTTTTCGGTCATCCCCGAATAGGATAAGGCCTTAAGAAGGGTGTAGTGTCCCACGGAGCCTGGTGCGTAACCGATACGCTTACCTTTCAGTCTTTCTATAGGCATATGCCGCCTTGCGACTATGGACGTAAACGACTGCTGCATTATGGCGGGGATAATGAGGTCTTTTTTCGACGCGGCGGTAATAGCCGGCAGATTCCCTACGACTCCGGCTTGCAAATCATCGCTCAGAAAGAACTTGTTGATGTCCCTGCCATTGAAGAATGGATAAAAGACAATTGTTATCCCTATTTCTTGCAGTTTACGCCGCAAGATTAAATCCCGGCTCATAACCGTAGTGAGCATACCAGAAGGCAGGTAAAGCGGCTGAACCCCGATATTCAGATAATTGCCGGACTTTAAGAATTTATATTCGGAATAATAGGGCTTATCATCAGGCTTTGGTGCATTGGGTTGCTCCGCTGCACAGGCAACATTCAACGGCAACGATGTTATAAGCGCCGCAACGGTAAGACAGGCAATATATTTGATGAGCTTAAAATCCAATATCTCCACAGAAACGCCCTCTTTCCCGAATGAAAGAACTGACCACTTCAAGTTTTAAGATGGAACCCGTTTTTAGATGGAACCCTTTGTCACAATTATAGGGTAACATAAGTTACACATATTTGCAATGAGCAAAAAACCCCGGTCAGGGCAAACGCGTTAGAGAAATACTATAGAAAATTCCTCACGCCACGACAAAAAAATTGACTCCACCCTGCTTTTGCTTTGTCGTCATTCCGGCTTGTCCGGAATCTTATTTGGCTTCTGAATGCGTAGAGACAGATTCCAGACAAGCCGGAATGACAGCCTAAGGGTAAATTCATTATTCCATACCATTGCTCCCCTCATATCTCTATCTTAAACTCCGCACCACCTTCGATATTTCTTACCGTAAGACTCCAGCCCATGTTGGTTTCGATTATCGTCTTTGACATATACAGGCCAATTCCCGTGCCTATGTTCGACGCTTTGGTTGTAAAGTGCGCGTCGAAAACCCTGCCTATTATATCTTCAGGGATGCCGCCTCCGGTGTCGCTTATGGTGATTATCATATTTCCCCCGTCGGCATGGGAAATATGAATATCAATATTGTCACGGTCGGCAGACAGTTTTCCCTCGCGCCTTGACAGTATCGCGTCTCTGGCGTTATTGATTATGTTTAAAATAACCTGCTTAAACTCGTTCGGATAGCCTGTGGCGTTATATGAAAAACCCCCTTCATCCGATGTTATGTTGATGACACAATTGTCTTTTACAAAATATGCCGAAAACAGCCCTACCAGCTCCTCTATCGCCTTTTTGACGTCAAACTGGACTTTCTCTTTGGATGGGCGTAAGAATTTGCGGAAATCATCTACCGTATTCACCATGAATTCTACATGTTTAACGATTGTTTCCTGAGTGTTGGTCAAATATTCGGCGTTCAGTTCGCCATAGGAATACGCGTCGTTCAGGTCCTGGGCTGTCACAGCGATGACGTTCAGCGGCTGTTTCCACTGGTGGGCTATCAGGCTTATCATCTCCCCCATCGCCGCCATTTTTGACTGCTGAGTGAGGAGCTGCTCACCGCGTTGCCTTTTTTGAGTTTCCTCTATAACTTTTTCCATGAGTTCATCGTTAAGGCGGCGCAGCTCATCTGTCAGGCGTTTGCGTTCAATATTCTGCCACAGTCCATCCATCAATATAGTTAACTGATTTACATCTGTTTGCGTATATTGCCCATCCTTATTTCCCACGGCAGTTACCAGGACGATCCTGTCACCGTCGAATGTAGGCACAAACAGCATATTTTTCAGAGGCACATGGCCTTGGGGATATCCTTTTTTATTTAACGTGGTCGTTTCGTAACTGTTGACTATGACAGGCCCTCGCTGGCGCAACGCCTCACCCCACAGACCAAAGTGCTCTACTGAGAAACGCAAAACATCTTTTCTAACGACACACTCATTCATAACATTTTTTGAGAAAGCGCTCTTTGTGAACTCAGTCTCATCCTCATTGCCAAACGCTATAAAACCAATTGAGCTGTTCGCTAACTCAATACTCTTCTCAAGGACAAAGTCCATAATTTCACTCAACGGTTTATCTGAAAGTTGATTTATCTGAACCATGTACTCAAGGCGCTTTTCGTTGATCCTCCGGGTTTCCTCTAATTCCCTCAAGTCTTTGACCATGTTGTTGAAGGTGCGTGCCAATTGTCCAAGCTCGTCTTTAGTCTTCACCTCAACCACGGTATCAAGCCTTCCCTTTCCTATTTCACAAGCGGCTTTTTTCAGGATTAAGATTGGGCCTGTCAGCCATCTTATAATAATATTCGTAACGATTAACGCCGCTACAATATAACAAAGGATCAGGACAATAACATAACGCAGTTTATGATAATAAGGGGCGAGGACATCGGAATAATCCCGCTTCACGACTAATGCCCAACCTGCGTCGGCGTCTATGGGGATATATCTGTATGCCGCCAGCACCTTTGCCCCCCTGTAGTCATTGCCGACAATTGTCCCTTCGTTCGCTTTGAGCGCGTGTGCCATAATCGGAGCATCTACTCTGTACTGCAAAGGAACGGCCTTTGAGCCGTCTGGAAGTGGATGTTTAAGTTCTACAAGCAGCCGTCCATCGTTGTCGGCCAGAACAGTCTCTGTATTGTCCCCACGCTGAGAGTTAGAGTTTATTGCCGCGAAAATATCAGCCGCGCTGACATTCATAATAATGACATATCGCGGTTTAGAATCCACATTGATAACATGGGATATATAAAGGTCGGTATCGCCGTCCGCCCTATCAAAGGCAAAACAGATGTGATAACAGGGGGTCTTAATTGCCCCTGTTACGTAATATTCATAGGAAACATCCCTGCCAATGTCTATAGTCCTTGTGGCTGCGATTATCTTACCGCTTTCGATATCGGCCATCTGAATGTTGTCAAAGATGTTATATGTCCTGCGATAGTCTTCCAGATATTGAATAAATTCCTTATTCCCCGCAAGTGCCACATCGTCGGACACATACGACTTTGTTAAACTACTGTCCACGAAGGTCTCAATGTTTGAGGTCAGGCTTAAAATCTTCTTGTTTATATTATCCTTTCTTGTGTCGGCAATCTGGTTTAAATTGGCAACAGCGCCATCAAAATATTCCTCATAATCGCTTTCAATATCTGTAAACGGCACACCTGTTAAATCAGTAAATATAAAAAGAGAACCCATAACTACGAAAATGAGCAGACTGATAAACAAGGACATCTTTGCCCTTATGCTGGACGACAGCGTATCAAGCAGAGATTTTCTCATCGAGCCGCCTTTACGTCTTGAGCTGCCTTTACGTCGTATTTAAACTCATTAAGACTATATTTAACTGGTTCATTAAGGATGTCATAAATAAGTTTTCTGTCAAAACTCCCAATGATTTTCTCAGCACTCACGGTAGAATCAATTTTTCCATAACTCCTCATAAATTCAACAATTGAGGCAATCTGGCCGTCTTTTTTGAGACTTTTTTCAGAAACAACCGGCACTTCGGCAAGCCACATCATATCCTTAATCGTTACATCAGCAATCTGCTCCGGTGTAATCTTATATTTATCTCCAGTAATGGCCTTAATATCCGCTTGTAACCATGTGGCGGCAAGAAATAGATTCTCTCTGCCGCCTTTTATCCATTTTGCCGCCCTGATTTCAGCCGCCACTATCTGCCTCACCGCTTGGGGGTGTTTTGTATAAAACTCCCTCGAAAAATAACAATAACCAACGGTCATAACCTTGTGGATAACGACACTGTCAGGGTAGTTTTGCAGGGTGAGGCTGACAGTCGGTTCAGTGACCGAAAACGCGAATATTTTCTTATCCGATAGCGCCGATGCCATCTCAGCATGGCCAAGCGGCACAAGCGTAACATCTTTTTCAGTAAGCCCCGAATATGATAAGATCATCATCAGTGAGTAATGGCCTGTGGAGCCCGGGATATAACCAATTCGCTTACCCTTGAGTTCTTCTATAAACTCAGGGCGTCTTGCGACTATGGACACAAACGACTGCTGCATTATGGCGGGGATGAATACATCTTTTTTCGAAGCGGCGGTAATGGTCGGCATGTCACCTGCCACACCGGCCTGTATATCATCACTGAGAAAAAACTTACTTACATCATTCCCACCTAAGAATGAATAGAAGACCATTTTTATCCCCATTTCCTGCAACCTTTGCCGCAAAATTAAGTCGCGGCTCATAACCTTAGTTATAATGCCGGAGGGCAGGAGCAACGGTTGAACTCCGATATTCAGATAATTGTCAGATTTTATAAAATTATATCTGGAGTAATATGGCGTATCCTCTGGCTTTAACCCGCCTTCGGCAGCGTTTGCGGCATTCAGCCCCAACGATAATATAAGCGCCGCGATGGCGACACAGGCAGCATATTTAACGAGTGCAATATATTTAACGAGCTTAAACCCTAACATCCTCATGGAACCATCCTCCGCATAGCGACTGTGCGAATAAAAGATAATACCGCACCTCCGATTTCAGATGGAAACAATACCACGCCTAATAGTAACATAAGCAGTGTTTTTTTACAATGTTTTAAGAATCCTGTGCATATCTCTCCACATCCATTTTCCTTTTTTATTTGGGGCATTGCGCTGCCTTTGTTACATTAATATTGTTACTGTAACTATTTGTCAAATCATTGGAAGAAGGTATATAATAGTCATTGCCTAAGGTAATCCGTGAGAGACGCGGCACAAAGGAGGTAAAATGTTTGAAGGGATGTTTCAACCGATGCACTTGTTTGTTATAGCGATGATAGTTTTGATTTTATTTGGCCCGAGTAAACTCCCCCAGTTAGGCGAGGGGATTGGAAAAGGGATTCGGGGCTTCAAAAAGGCCCTCTCTGATGACGACACCGAGAGCGCAGCTAAACCTGCCGGGAAGTCAGAGATAAAACAATAATTAGGGTGGCGCGACATGGCCACCGGCATTAACAGACACGCGGACGCCATGAGGCTCTTTGAGCTGGCTCAACTATTCCTGAAGCTTGGGCTAACGGCCTTTGGCGGTCCGGCGGCTCATATTGCGATGATGGAAGAGGAGGTCGTTGGGCGAAGGCGTTGGCTCACGCGGGAGGGCTTTCTTGACCTGATGGGCGCGGTGAATCTAATCCCCGGCCCTAACTCCACGCAGCTTGGACTGCTTATCGGGTATACAAGGGCGGGGGTGTTGGGCCTCATAATCTCAGGGGTACTGTTCATCCTGCCTGCCGTAATTATCACCGGCGTCCTTGCGTGGGCGTATGTCAGGTTTGGTGCCCTGCCAAATGTGTCTCCATTTCTATCAGGAATTAAGCCTGTGGTAATTTCCATTATCCTTGTGGCCGTTGTCAGAATGGGAAAGACGGCGGCGAAAAATGCTCAATTGGCGGCCATAGGGATTGCGGTTGCGGCGGCGGCTTTATTGGGGGCGAACGCAATCGTTGCACTGCTTTTGGGCGGCGTTGCCGGAGTAATTATAAACGCTGTAACTATCCGTAGTAACAGGGTTATTTCTCTTTTTACGCTCTCCATTTTCAGCGTGTTAGCGGGGTGGTTCCTGAAAAATGCAGAGGCATATACTGCGTCGGCTGAACGTGGCACTGCGGCAGCAAGTGCATCCTTATGGAAACTAGGCTTATTCTTTTTAAAGATTGGCTCAATTCTCTACGGCAGCGGTTATGTCCTTACCGCATTTATTGAGGATGGCCTGGTGAGGGACTCTGGATGGCTTACGCAGAGACAGTTGCTTGACGCGATTGCCATTGGGCAGTTCACACCGGGGCCGGTGCTGAGCACCGCGACATTTGTCGGCTACGTGATTTCGGGGGTGCCGGGGGCGGTGATCTCAACGATAGCCATATTTCTGCCGTCATTTGTCTTCGTCCTGATATTGAATCCACTGTTGCCGAGCCTGATGGCGTCAAAGATGATGTCCGCATTTCTTGGCGCTGTGAATGTAAGCGCGATTGGCCTGATGGCGGCGGTGGTTGTCCAGCTCTCAATCCCGACGCTCACAGATTGGAGAACAATTATGATAGCCGCGGGGGCGGCAGTTGCGGGGTGGCGATACAAGTGCAACGCGGCATGGCTGGTAGTTGCCGGGGCGGGCGCGGGAGGGCTACTTCAGATTATTTAAATGGAGGATTCGGAATGTGTGCCAATTTACCTAAAATACTTAGAATCTCAGCCCTATGTTTTCTCTCAATAATATTTTCATTTGGTATGAAAAACCCTGTGGCGTGGGCCGGGCCGCCGTTTATGACTGATGACCCCGAACCGGTAGAGTACTTGCATGGAGAACTCTACATTGCGTCACAGTGGGCGCGAGATAAGGATATGGGGACTGCGGCAACGCTGCCTCATTTTGATATTAACTACGGGATTGCGCCGGATGTGCAGTTGACCACATCTATACCTATTGCCTATTCAGCGCCACGAGACTCTTCTGCCCAGTACGGCATTGGCGACATTGAAGCGGGCGTAAAGTATCGCTTTATCCATGAAGACAATGATAGCGGCTGGGCCTCAGGTCAGCGTTTTTCCCATAGTTGACCTTCCATCAGGGGACAGCTCTCGTGGGCTGGGGGAGGGACACATAAAGATATTTTTTCCCCTCTGGCTTCAAAAAAGCTGGGGACAGTGGACAACATACGGCGGAGGTGGATACTGGTATCATCCCGGTGACAATAATAAAAACTATCGGTTTGTTGGATGGCTGCTGCAGCGTGAGCTTTCAAAGACGCTGACGCTTGGGGCAGAAATATTTAATACATCATCCAGGGCAAAAGGCGACAGAGGCGAAACAGGGTTTAATATTGGGGGCTTTATCAACCTAAGCGAAGACCATCATATACTCTTTTCGGCTGGACGTGATATAAACGGCCCTAACACCATGCTTACATACCTTGCCTTTCAGTGGACGTTCGGCCCGAAATAAATATGGCAGCGCCATTCGCAAAGTTTGGCAGCGCCATTCGTAAAGTTTGGCGGCACCATTCGTAAAGTTTGGCGGCACCATTCGTACACCACTGTACCATAGTATGTGGTTAAACCCTGCTGCCCTGTTTTGAAGTATCTGCTGACTGCTTAATCCTGGACAGCAGAAGGCTTATCTTATATTGGCGAAGGTTAGCCTTTCCGGCCAGCAGTATGAAGACTACGAGGACGAACTTTGAGGCGTCCAGGTCTCTGGCTATCAGGTGATAAACTAACACCGCAACCCCCATTATCGAACTCAGAATGCTGAACAAGAAGAAATAGTTTTTCCGTCTTAAAAGCCGGTTGAAAAATTTCATGTCTTTGTCATCCAACTCCATATATTATACCTCCCATGCAGGTTACCCCAATTGTCTTTTCAAAGTCAACAGAACCGTGAAGCCGCCAACGGCGGCAGCCCAAACGCGATAGACAAAACGTGGCGAAATTTACGGGGTGAAGGGGGGGTTACCCCCCCTTCGTCGTTAATCCTTTAATCCTTATGCTTTCCATGTACTCTGCCCACATGAATGGGAGTGTGTGTTTTTTTCTGTCGTTACAGCCCTTGCAGGCCGCCGATATGTTAGATTTAATAGACATGCCGCCTCTTGAAATGGGGATTATATGGTCCATGGTCAGCTCTGATGGGGGGACGCTGCCATTGCAGTAGTAACATGTGCCGATTGAGCATTTGGCCTTCCACCACGGCGTCTTACGCAGCAGCCGTGCCTTCTGTTTCTCCCTTTTGACAAATGCCTCACTGACGCAAACAACCTCACCGTCTGCCGCTGGGTTATCTACCCTTTTTCGAACTCTCTTCGGCATAGAATTTCTTATATAATATCTCCCATTCCGAACTGCCCTCTGTGAGTTTTTTACTGAAAGACGATAGTTTCTTCCTCACAACGGCGTCAATCTCTTCCCCTGTTTTTATCTCGGCGGCTATGGATTTCTTTATCTCTTTGCGAATTATGGAGTCATCCGCTTTCGTGGTTATCAAATTCTTTTCCTTAAGCGCGCTGAGCAGGATGTGGGATAAATGGCTAATCTTATCGTCGGAGAGCATCATATAACGATATTCTTTTCCTTGACGAGTCTATGCTTCGTCATATCAAAGAGCGACTTGTAGTCAAGACGCTTCTTTTCGATTTCGCCCTCGTATGACCTTAATATCTCGCGCACCTCGTCATTGAGCCTGTCCTCGGCCATCATCTCGTAGAGTATTACCTGCTCGGTCTCTTTGAGCAGCTCTTCGCGCGGCACGTTGCTCTCAATAAGGCCGCCCTTTGCCAGATCATCGAGTATCTTGCCCGAAATAAAATGTATCCATGTCTTTGGAACCCGCACGGTTATTTTTCCATAAACGATAAAAGCGCTATATTCCTTGCCCTCTTAACAGCCTCGGTCAATTCCCTTTGATGCCGTGCGCATGTACCGGTCATCCTCGACGGCAGCTGTTTGCCCCTTTCCGTTATATACGATTTAAGCGTTCTTGTGTCCTTGTAGTCTATGAACGGGGTCTTCTCCGCGCAGAACCTACAGAACTTCTTTCTCATAAATCTCTTGTACTTTACGTGCTCTGAACCTTTGCCCTTTTGTACCATTTAAATACGCTCCCGAAAATTAGTTTATTAAAATGGCTCCAGGTCGGATATCTCGTCAGGGGGTGTGGAATCCCCGCCGCGTCCGCCCTTCGCTGCCGCCTCGCCTCGCCTTGGAAGAAATTTCACCGTCTGGGCAAGGACATCGAATTTACTCTTCTTTTGCCCCTCTGTTTCCCATTTTCTTTCCCTGAGCCTTCCTTCCACCAATACACCGCTGCCCTTGCTCAAATACTCTCCGCAGTTCTCCGCCTGCTTCCCCAGCACGGTTATGTCCATAAACAACACCTCTTCCTTCCACTCGTCCCCTTGCTTAGTCCTTGAGTTTACCGCAATGGTGAAAGTCGCAAAGGCCACACCCTGCGGCGAGTACCTCAACTCAGGGTCCCGTGTCAGGTTGCCCATAAAAATAACTTTGTTATACATATTCCATTACCCCTCTTCCTACTCCACGGGTTCTGTTGTCTCTGCGGGGACTGAAGGTACGGCTGCCTCTCCCACAGAATCTTTGACATCATCGGTGACAACATCAGGCGCGGCTTGCTCGGCGGCCTTCGCCTCCATCGCCTGCAGGGAACTTTGCAGTGCTATAATCTCTTTTTTCCTCAACTTGATTATCATAAACTTAAACACCGGGTCAAATACCTTATATAACTCCTCAAGCGATTTTATCGCAGTGGGAGGCGACTTAAAGACAAAAAACAGGTAGTAGCCCTTTTCGTGCTTATTGATTTCATAAGACAGCTTCCTCCTGCCCCATCTTTCGTGCTTGAGCACTTCGCCCTGCATCTTTTCTATCAGGTCTGTTATACGTTTTTCGGCCGCGTCTATGCCCGTGTCCTCCAACGCCGCATCAAGTATGACTATGTTTTCGTAGTAGTTCATCTATACCCCAATACCCTCCTGTCTGTGTATTTTTCGTACTTACTCGTTCAGTCATATATTTTCTAACATAACCTGACTATAAAAATCAACCATACCCGAAACTATCGTCAAAATAAAACTCCGCGGCCAGTCCGGGCAAAGAAAAAATAATCATTGATTTTGTATAGGGCAAAATAGTATCATCTGCATGAGATTATCTAATGAAAACGGCAAGGATAATAGCAATAACAAATCAAAAAGGCGGGGTGGGCAAGACCACCACCGCGGTTAACCTGGCCGCGGGGTTAAACAAAATGGGTATGCGGACCCTCCTTGTAGACATTGATTCACAGGGAAATGCCTCTGCCTCATTGGGTTTAATCATTGAACACGACATAAAGACCATTAAAGACCTCCTGCTCAACCCGCAAAACCCGCGTGATTTTATCGCAAGGGTGGGCACCACAGAGATAATCCCGTCGAACAATTCGCTGAAAGACATAGAAGACACCCTGATTATAGACAAAAAATTCGACACGCTTAAAGATTCCATAGCGCCTTTGGCAAATGACTACGAATATATAATAATAGATTGTCCACCAAGCGTGAATGTTTTTACAAATAATGCCCTGAAGGCAAGCAATGAGATAATTATTCCGGTGGATGTTGGA
The DNA here is from genome assembly GCF_046044395.1 of Candidatus Magnetominusculus dajiuhuensis. Taxonomy (NCBI): domain Bacteria; kingdom Pseudomonadati; phylum Nitrospirota; class Nitrospiria; order Nitrospirales; family Nitrospiraceae; genus Candidatus Magnetominusculus; species Candidatus Magnetominusculus dajiuhuensis. Next base: position 14,612 of record NZ_JBJUSG010000060.1, read on the forward strand.
TATTTCTCGCTACTGGGGTTAAAACAGCTCCTTGAGGAAATAGAGCGCTTCAGAAGGGAGCTAAACCCCCGGCTGGAGATACTTGGCGTACTTGCCTGCAGGTATGACCGTAGGACATCCCTCTCCGCGCAGATTTTTGAGACGCTGAGGCAGGGCTTTCCCGATAAATTATTTAACACCTATATTCGCCTGAGTATAGACATAGTGCGCGCTCAAATAGCCCAGAAGAACATATTCGATTATAATAACAGGGGTACTGCCGCGCGGGACTACAATTCCCTGACAGAGGAGATAATAAATGGCAAGTAAAAAGCAGATCATGGACAAATTGAGCGCCTTAAATCCCGCCGTGCCGACAAGGACGAGGGTTCATGGGGTTGCCGCTTCTGCCGCTGTGCCGCAGGTGCCGCAGGTGCCGGAGAGTGCCGCCGAGGCCACGGCTACCGCCCCGATTGTCGTTGAGGCGAAACAGGGTGAAGCTGTGGTTGTTGCCGGGATTACCCCCCCTGTCTTTAGCAATACGGGTGTCTGCACGTTTACGTTATTTATAGACAACATGGCCGCCATGATGAAAATAAGAGAAGAGTTTCATAATAATTTCTTTAACATCAATTCTATGATAGTTGACAGCTATAAGAAGACATTGACAATAACCTTTGACGCGATGAGACACAATTATAGCCAGTTCGTCGAGAGTTTGAAATTTATGATGCCGACGGCAACTCAAAAAAGAAACTAAGCGGTGCACGCCGTGTGCAGATGGGCGTTAGTGAATATTGGGATTATGGGTGTAGGAGCAGACCATGCGGCCGCCCTGGGGCGACGAATAAAGCCGCCTTTGGGGAGGAAAGTCCGAGCTCCGCATGGGCAGGACGGCTGTTAACGGCAGCCGGGGGCGACCCCAGGGAAAGTGCAACAGAAATCAAACCGCCGCGCAACGGCAGCGATGCCCGTGTGTGCGCGGTAAGGGTGAAACGGTGAGGTAAGAGCTCACCGCCTTCTGCGGTAACGCCGAAGGCAGGTAAACCCCGTCCGGAGAAAGGTTGAATAGGGCATGCTTTTCGGGCTGCCCGCCCGATACCTTGCGATTAGCGCAGGGAGGCAAGCCGGGTACCAACCGCACAAGGCAGTGAGTGATCTCTGTCTCAGATGAATGGCCGCGCAACACAGAACTCGGCTTACGGTCTGCTCTTATTTATTTCTTTACAAGCCTCGTTGCGGCGCAGCAGGGGGTTAGAAAATCAGTCTTGCTATTTTATTGCCACGCCAAAGAGTTTGGCAACGAGGTCGAGAACCTTAGGGTTGTTTAAGAGCATGACGAAAAGAAGGATTAGAAAATATACCCTCATCTTCCAGTCCATGGCAGTGAATCTCTCGTTAAGGCGGCCTTCAACAGCGGTAATCCTCTCGTTTAATCGTCCTTCAACGGCATTAATCTTCTCGTTAAGCCTACCTTCCAGCTTTGCCAAATCTTCTTTAACGGCAGCAATTTTTTCGTTAAGCCTACCTTCAACAGCAGCAACTTTCTCGTTAAGCCTGCCTTCCAGCTTTGCTAAATCTTCTTTTGTGGCCAGCTCTTTCGTTAACTCTTCTTTTATCTCCGCTTTCTTTTGGATGACAACGGTCTCTGCCCTTTTATCAATCGAGTCAAAAGAGGCCAATATGAGTTTGCCGACCTCACGGGCGTCTTCTTTACCGACCTTCTTCTCAAGCAGGTCATACATCTCTATCGGTAATGTAGTAGGCATGATTTCATTATAACCTGACAGCAAAAAGGAAATCAATGCTCCGTCAGTTGTCCACGGTAAATTTGTTCTGACGGATAAAACAAGTGTTCATGGGAAGTTGTAATGATTTCCAGACTATTCTTTTCTTTGGCTGTCATTCCGGCTTGTCCGGAATCTGTCCTTATATCTCAGAACAGGAAAAATCATCATGAAACAACCAGTTAAGGGACGATTCCGGACAAGCCGGAATGACGGAAAGGGAGAATGATGGCAGCAAACTAAGCAACTACCGCTTACTTATGATGGATTGGCATTTGTATAACCTTAGTTGTCGTGCAGGGTATATCAGTGTGTGGTTCAGCCCTCGAACACGTCTTTGATATTGACTTCAAGCCCCCCGATGACCTTAGACGTAACCACGCCCTCACCTTCGGCATAGGAATGGAGCTTATACTTGCCTTCCTCAATCGTAAAGACTTCAAATATTTTAAGCTCCGGTATGATTACCCAATATTCCGGTACGCCGTATTTCTCGTATATCTCTTTTTTTATATTGGTATCCCATCGGAATGACCCCTGTGAAACTATCTCACACACCATATCCGGTACCCCTCTTATCCAATCCTGAATGATGGTCGTGTTATTTTTCCTGATAAACAATATGTCAGGCTGGAGCCTGTTTAAGCCTTCCTCAAGGATTACGTCCAGTGGAGAGTAAAAGACCCGGCCTAATCCTTTTTGTTCTACATGCCTGTCTATTTTTCTAAAAAGATTACTGCTGATTATCTGATGTTTACTAAAAGGGCTTGGCGACACGACTTCCTCCCCGTTAATTATCTCTGTTAAGTCTAACTCCTGTTGCAGCGTAAGCGTCTCCATGATTATATTCTACCATCAGGCATACTGGTTTGTCTACGCGCGGGACGGCAACAATACCATGAAAGGTGTCAGGTCTTAACGGGTTGTTGTCCACGCTGGATTTCTCAGAATTTGCAAAAAAGCCGTTAACAACGTTACTATACACACATTATTTATACATCAGCGTGGGGGAGGTGTTATTGAAACCGTTGCGAGGGCACCACAGGGATATGTACCGGTACTGCGGGCCGTTGTTCGATGGCTTTTATGTCGCGATTCAATCAGACGGCCAGGTGGTGTGTAGCTGCCGCGACGCGTGGGATGTGCTTAGTTTGGGAAGGGTTCCCGATAACGGCCTCTATGATGTCTGGCACGGTGAGGCAGCAGAATCTATCAGAGAGATGTTCAGACAAAACACCCCGCCCAAGACCTGCCTGAGCTGCCCTTTTATCGTCTCTACTCACGATAGGGACAGGCTCTACCGTCCGATTAACACCCCTTATATGATCTTCTTAGAGACCAATGCAACCTGTAATCTGAGGTGCAAACGCTGTGACCGCAAAAAGATATTAGAGGCGCGTGAAATGCCGCATATGCCGATTGACCTCTTCAAAGAAATAATTGATGATTTAAACTCACTTGAGAATTTTAAGGCGCTAATCCTGCACAACTACGGCGAGCCATTCCTACATAAAGACATCTACGATATGCTCCTGTACACCAGACATAGCGCCCCTTTTATTAACACATATATCTCTACCAACGGCCTACTCATAGACAGCGAAGAGAAACAACGTATAGTGGCCAACACGGTTGACCAGATAGTCTTCTCTATTGATGGCAGCTCCGAAGCCTCCTATATACAGTACCGGCAGGGGGGGAATTTTGAGAAGGCCTTTAACAACATGGCCGCCCTCGCCGCACAAAAGAGGCAGGTGGCGTCTGATATTGATATCATATGGCGGTATCTGCTGTTTCGCTGGAACGACTCAGACGAGGAGATGCAGAGGGCTGTGCAATTAAGCGAAGCGGCGGGGGTCAGGCTATTCTGGCACATAACGACTAATCCACCCGGTGACCAATCAGCCAAATACACAATAGGGGACACGATTAACACGCCAAAGATTCAGGACAGGCTGTGGCTTGAGCCGCCCTTTGGCGTATTAAACGTTAAGAGAAATGACTGTGACCCGAAAAAATGGGAGCGAATCGCAGCGTGCGGAGTGAGCGATTATTTTGCGCGCTACAAAAACGCAAATGCGCAGCCGGGTGCTCAGGCTGGTAGCATTGCAGGAAAAATTATCGCTATGCTTGGCTCCATATTAAACAAGAAGGGTTAGTTTAACCCTAAACTGTCCCGGCTTATCTGTCATGCCATCGCTTTCTGGCGTCTTCGTAAAAGAGGTCGAGTTCTTTACTTTGTACCTCGGTGAGTTTCGTTTTCATTTCGGAGATAGCCGCCTCAATAATCCTCTCGGCCTCCGGCTGGTGCCTTTGTCTCAACTGTTTTAATTCTATGTGTGCCTTATCCACAATAGGCTCTATATCCCGCAGTTGAGCCTTCGTAAGATGTAGTTCACCGGATAGTTTTGATAAAATCAATCTCTTAAACGCCGGTGGCCCTTCGTGAAAGACTGCCTCCATCTTGTGTTTCGTGATAATACCGCCAATAACGGCACCCGCTAAGATTCCAGACAGAAATATCGCAAGGCACCCAGTAAAGACCTTCCAGTTTTTCATCTCTTAATACCTCCATAATCAGGTTTATAAAAACAACTGCAATGCGCTAATGCCGGAGGGGTCATCAACAAACACCCCGAAGGCGGCGTAGCCGCCCCCACTGCCGGACAACACCGCATACAGAGCTACCGTCAGGGCGCACGCGGCCGTTGCGGCGGCAAAAGGCCAGATAAATCTCTGGAGTTCATCTGCCTTTGTGGCATGTACCGCTTTGACTCGCGCCATTACACTGTTATACCACTTTTCGTCTGGCGGCGTGACAGGGCGCTCTATTTGATGACCCTTTCTGAGGGCTTCTTCTATTTTTATTATCACGTCATTGTTTTTTTTCATCGTACGCCCTCTCCTAATTTATTAAAATCAATGTGGCCCAGTATTTTTTTTCTAAGTTTAGCCCTTGCCCTATGTGCCCTGACCTTTACATTGACCATGCTGAGATTGAGCATTTGAGCCGCCTCCTTAACGCTGTACCCCTCAAGATATATCAACGTGATGGCCATTCTTTCAACAGGGGCAAGCTCACTCATTGCCCAGTTAATAATTTCGACGGTTTCCCTTTGCATCTGTGCATCCCTGAACCGCCCTACAGAGTCTTCATTGACAACCCTTTGGAACCACCGCTGGTGGTCCTCAGTCAACGAACTCATCGTAAGTTCCCGTCTTTTATAGTGCGTCCTCCAGTAGTCATAGCAAGAGCGTACGGTAATGGTTCTAAGCCAGTACTTAAACTGGCCTTTCGCGTTAAAAGATGAGAGCCCCTCAAAGGCATTGACAAACGTCTCCTGTGCGGCCTCGGAAACGGCCTCCTGAGGTACATACGAAGCGGCGATTTTGAATACATACGCACTGTATTTCCTGACGATGGCCTCAAACTCATCGGTGTCTCCGGCTATGACGCGTCCGATTACCTCGTTATCCAGTGAATCTTCGCTCAGCGTATCGGGCATTGTTTGTAATCCATCCCTATTATACTTGAAGTTAATGTAAAAGGGGCAAGGGTTTTGCGCCCTGCCCCTCCATCTGAATAACTATCCGCCGTTATTGCTTATCCAAAGGTCAACGATGGAATGAATGTTCTGCATTTTGCTCTTGACGCGCGCGTACATATCTGTTCTGAACTGAGTTGCCGCGGCCAACTGTTCGGCACTCAGGACGCCCTGAACTTGTGCGGCGACCTGTGCCCTTAGCACGGCGAGTTCCTCTTCGGCTGCGGCCGCTGTCTTTGCCGCCTGACGCACCTTGCTCTCATCATACGCCGTACTGTGGATGGCGTCGCACAGGTTTTTCTTTGCCTCTGCCACGGTTGCAATACTACTTCCCATTGTCTGGCGATAGGACTTCAGTATTGCGGCTATCTGCTGCTTCTGCGAATCGCTGAGTTTCAGGCCGAGCATAAATTTCAGAAACGGCGCTTCGATGCCGTCCGCGGCTCCGGCAGCCGCAAATCCATACGCCTTGTTAACGTTTAATCCTCCAACAAACACCGTGGCACATAGCGCCGCTAAGAGAGCTACCGCCAAAAAACTTTTACGATTTTTACACATCATACGTACCTCCTCCTTTAATTTTATCTTGGGAATCATCCAGTCAGGCTGGCCTTCTGTTCCCTTAACTACTAAGTCGCGCTTCAATTGCGAAAGGTTACAGGGCAAACGCACTATGTATTTTTTTGTCTGTCATTCCTGCGAAACATACATGA
>NZ_JBJUSG010000061.1:0-20550 GCF_046044395.1 Candidatus Magnetominusculus dajiuhuensis
TTCAAAAACCCTTTTATCAATAGGTGCAAATTTCTATATCGGAGCTTGGGGGGAGTGTGCCGCTTGCAAAGATCTGGCGATTAGTGCTAACATAGCCGTACAGGTTAATAAATGGTACTGGTTGGCTTATGCGGCGTTTAGATTATTTTAAGTAAGACTGGGTTTGCGGGGGCCTTTTATGTATGTTTCTAAAGATGAGACAATAGTAGCGATAGTGGTTAGTTTGGTCATTACTGTAATATTATGTTTTGCTTGGGATACTTTACGGCTTGGTCCCACTGTAGTGTGTGGGCGATACTGATGAGAGATGGTGATTATATATGAATATCTTACTGATTGAGCCGCCTTTTGAGAGATTTATCGGACTGAGGTGTGAGTGGTATCCTATTGGCATTACTTCTATCGCCACGATGCTTACAGCAAAAGGCTTTGTTGCGTATGTATATAATGCTGAGCATGATAACAGTTTGCAATATATAAATACTGAAGTGTATTTGAGCAGATATGAAAACTATACGAGAGGACTTGCCGATGCTCAACACCCCATATGGCGTGAAATAAACGAAAAAATTGCTCAGTTCAAACCAGCAATTGTCGGTATCTCCGTAAAGAGCGTCAAAATCGCAGCGGCTCTGAAAGTGTCTGAGATTTGTAAGAATATCAACAGGAATATCATTGTAATCGCCGGAGGTTTTCATGCAACGGCGAGGCCGGAAGATTTGTTGAAATCTGACTGCGTTGATGTCGTAGTGCGTGGAGAAGGAGAGGAAACTCTATTGGAGCTTGCTGAAAACGTTAAGAATGGTATTTACGACTTCAAGGCAATCAAAGGTATCAGTTACAAAAATGCCGATGGGACGATAAGCCATACGCCGGAGCGTGGATTGATAAATCCTCTGGATAATATCCCCTTCCCACGCCGTGAACTGATTTTCGACTACGATAAGTACACACCCGAACAGCTTGGCTGGATCATGACTAGTCGCGGCTGTCCTTACGACTGCGCATATTGCAATTCAAAAACAATATGGGAAAGGAAGGTGAGGTTTTCTCCGCTGGAAAAAGTCATTGATGAGATCAATTATCTGAAAACTACGTTCAATTCCATCCACATCAATTTCATGGACGACTCCTTTACCGTAAATAGAAATAGAGTGTTGAAGCTATGCTCTATGCTTATAGAGAATAAAACTGGTATTACATGGGCCTGCCTGACGCGGGCCGATCTTATAGACGATGAGATTGCTGTTTCGATGAAAAAGGCAGGTTGTATAAAAGTTGATATTGGTATTGAATCAGGCAATAAGCGTATGCAACAACTCATCAATAAAGGAATAAAACTTGAAGACGTTAGGAAATCTTCAGATATTCTAAAGAAACATGGAATATTTTGGACTGGATTTTTTATGATGGGATTTCCTACTGAAACGAAAGAGGAGATTTTGGAAACCCTTAAATTTATGAAAGAGGTGAACCCAAACTGGGCATATCTGAATATTTTTACGCCTTACCCAGGATCTAAATTTTATGATATGGTCGAAGGTGATAAGCTGTTTCAGCAACAGAACAACATCAATATTTACAGCCACCAGAGTCCCAACAATTGTTTCTCAACTAATATCTCTCGCGATGAGTTCAAAAAAGTTGTGAAACTGATGTTCAAAGAGTTCAACCGGCATAATAGTTCGCTGCGCTCACTGCTGCGAAGGGCATATTCAAAGAAATACCATAGAAATCCAAAACAATTCTTAAAAGACGCGGGAAAGGTACTATCCTGGCTGCGTCCATGAGGATATGGAAAAACATACTGACACATGAGCGGATATAGATTATCAATGTCGCTGAGAGAGAGTAGTCTTTTGCAACCTGTGGCAATGGCTTTTGATTTATGAAACAGGTCATTCAGAACTATAGGACAGGCCAGTTGAGTCTCGATGATGTGCCTGCGCCGATTTGTGGCAGAGATACAGTTTTAGTAAGAAACGTAGCTTCGCTTATCAGCGCCGGAACCGAAAGTTCCATAATAGAGCTAGGCGCAAAAAGTCTGCTCGGCAAGGCAAGGGCAAGACCTGACCTGGTTAAGCGCTTTAGTGAAAAGGCTAAGCAAAATGGCATACTCAAGACATTCAAAGAGGCTCTTAACCGTCTTGACACACCCACCCCTCTTGGATATAGCTCAGCGGGTATAGTTGTTGAGGTTGGGGCAAATGTACATAAATTTTCGCCGGGTGACAGAGTGGCGTGTGTTGGGGCCGGATATGCATCTCATGCAGAGTATATCTCGGTGCCCGAGATGCTATGCGCCCATATGCCGCAACGTCTCGCTGATGGCAATCATATTAGTTTCGAGGAAGCCTCTTTTGGTACGCTTGGCATAATTGCTCTGCACGGAATAAGATCAGCAAAACTTAGCCAGGGCGAAAACGTGGCAGTAGTGGGACTTGGACTTTTAGGACTGCTAACGGTTCAAATATTGGTTGCATACGGGTTTACGGTAATAGGCATGGATGTGGTTGCGGCTAAAGCCGAAATGGCAAGGAAGTTTGGCGCGCATATGGCATTTGCCACGCCCGAGGAGTTTACAAATGGCGTAAACCGTTTAACAGAAGGATATGGTGCCGACGCCGTTATCGTTACTGCGGCCTCAAAAGGTAAGGAACCTATAGACCTGGCCGTAGATGCCTCGCGTTTTGGCGGCAGGGTCGTCGTGGTCGGCGTTGTGGACATTCATCCGCATAGAAACGATTTGTGGCACAAAGAAGTGGAAATTGTCGTATCGAAAGGAGGTGGGGCAGGCACTTTAGACGTTTACTATGAAAATCGCGGCATTGATTATCCTGTCGGTTACGTACGATGGACAGAGGGCAGAAACCTTGACGAGTTTTTACGGCTTATTGGAAATGGTTTGGTAAACGTAGCCACCCTCATAACACATAGATTTTCAATAGAGAACGCTGAAGATGCATATCGCGCAATAATGGATGGCACTATTGGAAACTTTATTGCCGTAGTTCTTGGTTACGAAGATAAAGGTGAAATCAAGAGGGTTTTACGGCTTAATAATCCCGTATCTAAGAAAAAAGATCAGTTGACAGCAGCGGTAGTGGGAGCGGGATTGTTTGGCGGGTCGGTACTTCTGCCGACTCTTCAAACAGTTGAGGGAGTACATCTTAAAAAAATATCCACTTCAAAGGGTGCTAACGCATTTCACGCCGGAACAAAGTTTGGTTTCGAGGAAGCAACAACAGACTACAAAGAGCTAATCAACGATAACGATATAGACGCCGTATTTGTGGTTACTCCTCACAGTATGCACGCCAGACAGGTTTGTGAGTTTCTTGAGGCTGGAAAACATGTATTCGTGGAAAAGCCGCTATGTGTAAACAGAGAAGAACTCCAAAAGATAATATCCATATATGATAGAGTACGCAGCACTGGCGTTGTGTTAATGGTAGGATATAACCGGAGGTTTTCTCCTCATTCGGTCAAAATAAGCGAATTTCTCAGGGAAAGACACGACCCTATGGTGATTTCTTATGTGGTGAACGCAGGGTTTGTACCCTCCAGCCATTGGGTACACGCCGAGGAACAAGGCGGTGGAAGAATCATAGGCGAGATGTGCCACTTCGTGGATTTGATGCAATATCTTACTAAAAGCAACCCGGCCAGAGTCTATGCTGAGCGTATATCTTCCACTAACACAACATCCATAAACAACGATAACGTAGTTGTGGTCATTAAATTTGAAGATGGTTCTGTTGGAAACATAATATATTCCGCATCAGGCGACAGAGCCTACAGCCGGGAGCAAATGGAGATATTTGTCGAAGGCAAGGTCGTGACAAATGACGATTTCTCTTTGACAAGGTATTATTCTTCCGGGAAATCTAACAAATTTAAAACACTCAGCCAGCAAATTGGTTATAAAGAAGAACTCAGACACTTTGTATCTGTAGCATCCGGTAAGGTGGAGCCTTTATTTAGCGCGGAAGAGTTATTTATGTCAACGGCTGCGGTTTTCGACATACAAAAATCCCTCGAAGAAGGTATAGCCGTGGACATCAGAGTATAAATGAACATTCTTCTTGTAACTAGCTCATACCCTCCTGAAATCCGTTCATCAGGGCATCTTATGCAGGAACTTGCAGAAGTGTTGAGCGAGCGGGGGTATAATGTAATGGTCGCAACAGTATATCCGCAGCATAACCTCAGCCAGGATATCGGGCGCCCTTTTTATGAACCAGTGACTAATGAAAACGGTATTAAAGTACTAAGAATCAAGACACTGCCCTCGCATATGGTAAACTATATCGTTCGTGGAATCTCATATATTGTTCTGCCGCATATATTCTTTCTTAATATTCGAAGATATTTTAGAGAAAAGATTGATACGGCAATCGTATATAGTCCGCCTCTTTCGCTGTCAATTGTTGGAAGCAAATTAAAAAAAGTCTGCGGAGCCAAGTTTATTTTGAATGTCCAGGACATATTTCCGCAAAATGCCATAGACCTTGGCATATTGAAAAACAATTTTGCAATCAAATATTTTTTGCATATGGAAAGGAATGCGTATTCTGAAGCAGACAGCATAGCAGTGCATTCGGACAGTAATGCTGCATTTCTAATTCGAAATAAGAAAGTACAGCAGGACAGAGTTGCTATTATTCATAACTGGATAGATATCACACCTTATGAAAAAGCAAAGAGAACGGGACGATTCAGGAAACTGATGGGGCTTGAAGACAAGTTTGTGCTTCTCTTTGCCGGTGTAATTGGCCCATCCCAGGGACTTGATTTGCTTATAGACGCTGCCGAGAGGCTCCGGCACCTGCCTGATATCCGCATTCTTATTGTTGGTGACGGCATGGAAAAAGAACGGCTCAAAAAGAAGGCCGCACATCTTACCAATGTCATCTTTTGGCCTTTCGTATCGAAAGAGGAATATCCTGAACTTGTAAAAGATGCAGATATTGGCGTTGTCTGCCTGAGCAGTATGAATAAAACGCCTGTTGTGCCGGGAAAGATTCTTGGATACATGGCGGCGTCTGTCCCTATTGTTGCATTTCTTAACAAAGAGAGCGACGGGCATGAAATTATTAGGAACGCTTCATGCGGATATTCAGAGATATCAGGTGATCCTTCCAAAGCGGCTGAATTATTATGTAAGGTGTACAGCGACCGTGACAACCTGAGACAGTTGGGAGACAATGGATTTCGTTATGCATTGATGTCTTTTACACGAAAAAAGTGTATAGACAAACTAGAAGAACTATTTTAGAGAAATAATAATGAGGAGGTTCTTTTTATGAAAGGCGCGCATTATGCGATTTATGAAGATAAGGTGGTTCTGGTGACAGGAGGCGCTGGCGCTATCGGGACGAATCTGTGTTCTGAATTAAGCGAAGCAGGTGCTAAAATGGTGATAATACTTGACGACTTGTCTTCGGGCTATACTTGGAATATCCCTCAAAAAAAGAACATTATGTTTGTTCAGGGATGTGTTACCGACGATATTAGTTTAAAAAGAGTTTTTTTTGAGAAACCGGAATATATATTCCATCTTGCGGCCTTCTTTGCAAATCAAAACTCTGTGGATTATCCCGAAAAAGATATTCACGTTAATGGGCTTGGAACTGTCAAACTCTTAGAATACGCGCTGCTTAGTAAAGTGGAAAGGTTTATCTTCGCCTCATCGGGCTGCTCCATATATGGCAGTGCCGCACCGCTTCCATTAACCGAGGAGTTTATGTCCATGAATCTAAGCACACCCTACCAGATAACAAAGATGTTGGGAGAGCTTTACTGCAATTTTTTCCGAAATCACTATGGACTTAACGTTACTAAGGCAAGATTTTTTAACTCATACGGCCCTGGCGAGGTGCCGGGCCAATACAGAAACGTAATCCCTAATTTTATCTATTGGGCGATGAGAGGCCAGCCTCTGCCGATTACAGGAACCGGCGAAGAGACCAGGGACTTCACCTATGTGGGCGACCTTGTAGATGGCCTGATGAGGGCAGGCTATTATGAATCGGCCATCGGGCAGGAGTTCAATCTTGCCTCAGGCAGGGAAACCAGTATCATCTCTCTGGCCACAATGGTAAACGAAGCGGTTGGAAACAAGGCCGGCATTAATTTTGTACAGCGAAGAAAGTGGGATACTAAAGCCAGGCTTTTAGCGTCAATTGAGAGGGCAAAGGCGCTGATAGAGTATGAGCCTGAAGTTGAATTTAAGGATGGGCTTATGAATGCAATCCAATGGTTCAGAGATAATTGGAGACAGATAGAGGACTCCGCATCATTCGGCCCCGGAGTGTCCTCGGCAGTAAGAGATAAATAGGGCTGATGTCCATAGATAAAATAAAAATTCTATTGGTCTTTGGAACCCGTCCCGAGGCCATTAAAATGGCTCCTGTAATCCGGCAGCTTATATCCCGCAAATCAACGATAATACCGGTGGTCTGCATAACGGGGCAGCATAGGGAGATGCTTGATCAGGTGATGAGCGTATTTGACATAAAGCCTGGCCATGATTTGGGGATTATGAAGAGAAATCAGGATCTTTTCGATATAACTATCAATTCCTTAGGCGGACTAAAATGCGTTATAGAAAAAGAACAGCCCAATATAGTATTGGTGCAGGGCGATACAACTACCGCCTTTACCGCCGCACTGGCGGCATACTACCTGAAAGTGCCAATTGGCCATGTTGAGGCGGGGCTGAGAACATACAATAAGTATAGTCCTTTCCCTGAGGAGATTAACAGACATCTGTTGAGCGTTCTGGCCGACTTGCATTTTGCTCCAACCGCATGGGCACAATCCAACCTCATAAATGAAGGGATACCGGCTGACCGCATATGGGTCACAGGCAATACGGTGATAGACGCCCTGTTATCTGTTTCAGACAGGGTATTGGGCAAGAGTACATTCTGGTTTGACTACTTCAAAGATAACTTTAACCTTGACCTGCAAACTAATATAAAAAAGATTATTCTTGTTACCGGACACAGGCGTGAAAACTTCGGCGAAGGTTTTATGAATATATGCATGTCGTTAAAAGAGATATCGCAAAAGAGGCCGGATGCCGCCATCATCTATCCCGTTCACCTCAATCCCAACGTTCAGCGGCCTGTACACTCTATCCTGCAGGGACTAAGTAACATACATCTGATAGATCCTGTAGAGTATGAACCTTTTGTGTTTCTCATGAATAGGGCTTACTTTATTCTCACAGATTCAGGCGGTATACAGGAAGAGGCTCCGTCGTTGGGCAAACCTGTGCTGGTGATGCGAGACTCCACAGAACGGCCGGAGGGAGTCGAAGCTGGTGTGGTAAAACTGGTAGGAACGAGCAGGGAACTTATAGTTGATAGCGCTCTTGCGCTTCTCGATGATGCCCTTGTGTATGAAAGGATGTCAAAAGGCGGCAATCCATATGGCGATGGAAAGGCTGCTGAAAGAATCGTTGATATACTGGCAGAGAAACTCTCTCAGCCACACTGAAAATGCCTAACAAAGTATGGATAAAATGAACATACTCGTTACCGGAGCGAACGGATTTGTCGGGAGGCACCTTTCAAAGACATTGCTTGAAAGAGGATATGCAGTGAAAGGGACTGTTCGTTCCCGCGAAAAAATCATATCAATGCCTGATGCAATGGACATATCTATCGTAGGGGATATCAGCCCGACAACTGATTGGCGGGATGTGCTTAAAGGTATAGATGTTATCGTACACCTTGCCGCACGGGTGCACGTTATGACCGAAACTTCGGACAACCCACTGCAAGCATTCAGGCATGTTAATACTGTCGGCACTGAACGCCTCGCTATGCAGGCGGGCGCTGCAGGCGTGAAAAGGATCGTTTACCTTAGCACAATAAAAGTTAATGGAGAAAAAACCATAGATAAACCCTTTACAGAAAATGATAGCCCTGCCCCTGACGACCCCTATTCAGTTTCAAAGTGGGAAGCTGAACAGTCTATTCGCCGCATTGCTGAGCAGACAGGGCTTGAATACGCCATCATTCGTCCTACTCTGGTTTATGGAACCGGCGTCAAAGGTAATTTTCTCATGTTAATGAAGCTGATAAACAAGGGAGTGCCTCTACCACTTTCAGGCATCAGAAATAAGCGCAGTCTTATCTATCTGGGGAACCTTACAGATGCTATAATGAAGTGTATAAGCCACCCATCCGCCGCCAATAAGACTTTTCTGGTAAGCGACGGTGAAGACTTATCTACGCCGGAACTGATAAGAAGGATGGCTAATGCCTTTGGCAGGCCTGCTCGTTTGTTTTATTTTCCTCCAGCTTTTCTGCGCCTTGGAGGCGCAATTGCCAGAAGGACAAATGCAGTTCGAAGACTGGCGGATTCTCTAACAGTAGATAGTTCAAAGATCAGAAATGAATTGGACTGGAGCCCGCCGTTTACACTAAATCAGGGGTTGAACAGTACAATAGATTGGTTTAAGAATAGTGAATCAGGGTTGTAGTTATTGGACGGTTTCACTGCTATCTATATTTATAAGCATTACAACCGCTTATTTTGTTGCCAGATACGGGCATAAATTCTCGCTTATTGATAATCCTCATCAACGCAGTTCTCACACCAGGCCTACTCCAAGAGGGGGCGGCATAGGGATATGGATTGCGTTTATAGTTATTGGGTTTTTATTTAATAAAGATAATCACTATCGCCTGATAGCTATCCCTTGCCTTATTGGCCTGATTGGCATTGTTGAGGACCGTTTTCATATATCGCAAATATGGCGTATGGCAATACAGATCATCCTGTCTTTCCTCTCGATTTATCCACATAATAAATCAGACATATTATCTCTTCTTCTCCTTTCACTCTGGGTTATATTTATTGTCGGCACTGCTAATTTTTATAATTTTATGGATGGAATCAACGGCATTGCCACCCTGGCCGGTATCTGCGGTTTTGGTCTTATGGCGTTCTTTTCCTGTTATTTTACCATTGAGCATACAATAACCATAATGAGTATCGCTCTTATTTGTGGTTGCGCGGGTTTTCTTCCTCTTAACTTTCCAACAGCCAGAGTATTTATGGGCGACGTCGGGAGTCTTTTGTTAGGGTTTACGTTTGCTTTGTTTATAGCGAAGTTGTCTGTTAATATCAGCGCATTTCTTTGTATGATTATGTTTATGTGCATGTTTTATGCCGATGCGTTAGTAACATTGTTTTATCGCTGGAAAAGAAAAGAAAATCTCATGCAGCCACATAGACGGCATATGTATCAGTATTTAAGCAATGAGCTTGGATTGCCGCATTGGAAAGTAGCGCTGATATATGCGGGAATCCAGTTTATCTTTGGTTCGTGCGCCCTGCTTGCATATACAAAAGGGCTTCTGTGGCAAATTGCCGTATTCGCAATATTTAGCTCGTTATTTTTAATGTGTTATAAGTATGTAAATAACATGCTTGGGAGGCTCAATTGTGAGGCCGGGAATTAAAATGCCGTTGCTCACATCGGAGTCTAATCAGCATAGCGGTTCGCCAAAGAACAGGGTCTCGGGCCTATCTATGTTATCCAAAAGAATGCTTGATAACTTGTCGCTGGTTTTCATAACGGCTAATATTCTGCTGCTGGTCCCTGACCTTATCTATTGTGGCAAGCTCACCATAATTATAGCCGTTGGCGCGCCTCTTCTTTTTTGCCTTGCTGTCTTTACCTCCCTGCTTTCATTAGAACGCGTTTTAGTTATCTTTGTCCTGGCATTCCCGCTGTTAGGCTTTCAACCCTATGACAGACACAGTCTGGCGTTTGAATATATGGCGGCTCTCGCCACTTTTTCCATGCATGTGATGAGGATGAGACGCGGCCTTCGCCAATCTGAAACGCCAGTTAATGGGGCGCTGTCTGGCCTTCTTGTCTGTTATATTCTTCTATCGGTTTTTTCTCTTCTTATGCTTCCAATCAGCCGCATAATAAACGACGCTATTGTTATGAAGCTAAATTTTACATCCAGAATGTTTTCAATTTTTCCAACAGAGTTCAACTATTCCCTGGCAGGGGTTGACCGCCTCATACTGTTTTCCCTGTTTGCCTTCGAATTTGCCAAGGCTGGCAAGTTAATCAGACATGGCAGAACGATTTTCCTGGCTCTTTTTTGGGGTACTGTATATTCCGCTTTTATTGGACTTCTTGATTTCTACAATGTGCTGTCGCTTAATTGGTATAGATTAGCGGAAAGGTCGGATG
Source organism: Candidatus Magnetominusculus dajiuhuensis (assembly GCF_046044395.1). Lineage (NCBI taxonomy): Bacteria > Pseudomonadati > Nitrospirota > Nitrospiria > Nitrospirales > Nitrospiraceae > Candidatus Magnetominusculus > Candidatus Magnetominusculus dajiuhuensis. The sequence goes on from NZ_JBJUSG010000061.1 coordinate 10,232, forward strand.
TGGTAAATGCCTTCTTCTCAAACAGGGGGTGGCTTGCCCATTATATAAACATCACCGTACCTTTTGTAATCCTTGCATTTATCAAAAAAGGCAGGCATATAGCGGCAACGATGGGGCTATTTGGCATTCTTATCGTTATAGAAGTAGCTTTGTTCCTGTCCGGCGCACGCGCTGGTTGGGTTACATATCCTATTGTACTTATTTTATGCTGGGTTGCCTTCATCTCTTTGAGCCAGGAACAGAAGCACTTTTCATTTTCCTTAAGAACATTAATAAAGGCCGTATTGCTAATGCCGATAACAATTGCTGTCAGCATTGCATTCATCGTTTATCTATCACCCATAATAGAAGAAAGGGGACACAAACCACCCAACATCCAACAAAATGACCCCAACGTCCAACAAAATGACCCCAACTCAATGCAAAAGATTATCACTACGATGGATGAGCAGGCCTCCGCAACGATTAAGCGCAGTCTTGACACCGGAAGTCGCACATCTACCTGGAATGACGGCATACATGTCGGCATGGAAAGCCCCATAGTTGGGCTTGGCTATGATTCCTATGGCTGGCAAGCCAAAAACCTGGACAAAATTGTTCATTCAGACTTTAAGAAAGGCACCATTTTAGGTACGATGGACACTCCCCACAACACTCTGATTCAGGTATTTGTCAGCGGAGGAATAATCGGCGTTATCCTATGGTGTTTGCTGATTGCCTACATCATTGCCGTTTGCCTTGCCGACGCTGTCAAAAACAAGAACTACCTGAGCCTTGCCGTTGCCATTTCAATGGTCAGCGCACACATACATGGCTTCTTCCAGGACTTGCAATACGTCCCCATGATCTGGATGGTTATATTTCTGGAAATCGGCTATGCCATGTCTCTGGAAACAGCTCTTTTGCCTCAGCGTCTTAACAATGTTGTCAGGAAATTTATTGTTTGTGCCTTTATTGCCGTTACCGCCACTATTCCAATATACCTACACCTCTCATCCTATAGGTTTATTAAGGATAAGTATGGCGTAAACACATATATGCCTGACGAAGATCAACATCGCTACGGTTTCTACTCAAGTGAAATCATTGGCGGCAGCCGCTATTGGTATAGCGGTGGCGATGCCTACATGGACGTTAAGGGGGATAATGTGGAAATCCCGTTTCTATGCCCACATCTCGATGCAGATAAGAAACCTGTAACTGCAACGATTTCCATTGACGGAAAGCCAATTGACCTGCTTATATTCTCAAAACCAGGGAAACTTACTCGTACATACCATGTTGGAGCTGGTACACACCGTGTGGGCATTAAAGTCTCCCGGCTGTGGAATCCCATTATGGCAAAGGTAAGCCAGGATTTACGCAATCTTGGGCTTGCCGTCGGCGAGGTGCGTTGCTGGAAATGAGCGTAGCGCTATTATCGGCTAAAAGATGAGCAGACAATTTTTTAAAAATGCGGCTTTGCTTGCGGCTACTGAGGTTGTCGTCAAGTTAAAGCCTTTAATCGCGATTCCCCTGTTAACACGCCATTTTGGCGCTTTAAATTACGGTGTTTGGTCACAGATGTCAGTTATGGTTACCCTCATGCCGCTGATTATCCTATTAGGAACAGACGGCGCCATTATACGATATATGCCAGGTACTTCCGTAGATGCGCAGAAACGTTTTTTCTCGGCATGGATGGTATCGCTGTCTGTTTTTACAATTTGTGTCTGCATTGGTATTGTCTTGTTTAAAGGAGAGATATCCCTGCTTTGTTGGGGAGAAACGGGAGAATACGAAAAATTTATACCAATCCTTGCCGCCGCCATCCTGGCAGGAATTGAACTGAGCGCCTTAAAAACCTGGTTCCGGGTTCATAATGATGCAAAAACTATTTCTGCCTTTACGATTCTCCAAGCCACTCTTGGACTTGTTACAATACTCATCATTCTTATTAAAAATGAAGCGGTTTATCAGTTGGTTATTTATAATATATTTGCCGATTTTCTGGGCATAGTATGGTTGGTGTTAAAAATTACACGTAAATGGGGCTGGAGCATGCCTGATTTTTCATCCATTTCAGTGTATCTCAGGTTTGGCCTGCCTGTCATACCTCACGGTCTTGCAGTATGGGGTTTAAATTACATGGATAGATTTTTTCTTGTTAAGTACTCAACTATGGCTGAAATTGGTATTTATTCTGTAAGTTATTCCATAGGCTTTGCTATTATCCAGATATTTGTCCAGCCGGTGTGGGCTATGTATCCCAATACCGCCTCAGGGCTATATAATCAGGAGAAACATGCTGAGCTTCAGAGGTTATTTGAACGTTCGGTCAGTCTGATTCTGGTAACCGCGGTGCCGTCTATTATTATTTTATATATTACAGGAGAGCGCATTTTAGCAATCTTTACTACCAGGGAATTTATAAAGGGCGGACCTGTCATTGCGGTTATTGCGGCCGGGTATCTATTTCACATCTTAGGCCTATACTATGAAATTTCCCTATGGCTTATAAACAAGCAATTCTGGTCGTCTTTTTCCGTTGTTATGGCCTGCGTTGTAAATTATTTTGCCAACATTCTATTAATACCTCGTTACTCCATCATTGGGGCGGCAATTGCGACTGCTGTCGCTTTCTGTGCACAAATGATAATTTCGTTATCTTTAGCGGCCTGCTTTACAAATATAAAAACAAACTTTATCTTCTTAGCTAAAATAGTAGTAATCTCGATTATAATGGGATTAGCCATTCGTGGAGTGAGTATGATCGTCGCTAATAGCGGACTTGTAAGTCTTTTAATGATCGTAATGTCAGGTGTGGTATGTTCAGGGATATTATTTTGGATATTCAATGTCGTAGATTTTAAAAAGGCAATATATAATTTAAGGCGGCACATCCTGGCAGACAAATGTTTATAGAGATTGAAGATATTAAACGCAGGTATAATTTCGACTTTCGTGAATATGCCTGCCCAAGGGATGAGTTCTCGCACCTTTTTGACGAGTGGGCCGGTTATTATCATCTAAAGTTTGCAGTCTGCAAGCTTATCAATCCAAAAAATATTCTTGAGGTTGGATTTCGCTACGGTTATTCCGCTATTACATTTCTCAGTGCCGCCGAAAATGCGACATACCTTGGTATAGACGACAAGACAACTCATGGAGTATCAACTGAGGCCCTCGACTGGGCAAAAAAGATAACGGCAGGATTCAATGCGGAATTTTTGATTATGGATACGCAGAGAATGGAAACATTTCCCGGAGATTTTTATGATCTCATTAACATATACGGGCAACAAGACGCTGACAGAACGTTCCGCGAGCTTGAGCTTGCCCTGGAAAAAGGACAATGGATATTGCTTGATGGATTCTTTCAACTTATCGGCAGTTCATTCGAATCGAGGGAGAACTATAATTTATTCAGCGCGGCCTTATTTCTGAGCAAGTACAGGCATCAAATAGAATATGCCTTCATATTGCCGGGACATGTCGGCGAGCTACTCATAAAAACTAAAAATACCCCTGAAAAACGAGTTTTCAAAAAAACCGGGAAATCCGCTCAGGATCTAAAAGAATGTTACACCATGCAATACTATATGACCGACTGTGGAGGTTATAAGTCATTTAAGGCTTCACGCGGTAAATGTCTTGACGATATGAGACTGCAAATAGTTTACAACCTTGCGCAACCGCTGGCTGGCAAAAAAGTCCTTGACGTTGGGTGTGGGCGTGGTGAGCTGGCCTTTGCGTGCGCCCAGGAAGGCGCTGACGCCACAGGAGTAGACTATTCGCAGAGTGCTGTTGACATTGCCAACAACTATTACAGTGGGTACATTGGAAGCAATCTGCGTTTTGTATGCAAGGATATATTAGAACTTACCTCAGAACATCACTCGTTTGATATAGTGCTTGCAACAGACGTAATTGAGCATATACCGGAAAATGAATTTGGAACCTTTCTGCAAACAATACGCTCTCTCATGGGTATTTCAGGAAAATTTATCATACATACATCTCCGAACAAGCTGATGTATCAACATTTCTACGAGAGGAAGCGGCAAATGGCTAAAGAAATTGGAACCTATCTGCCGGAAAATCCCCGCAGTTATTACGAAGACCTCGTGCACGTTAATGAACAAACCCCGGCAGCTCTAACGCATTCTCTTGGTGGGGTATTTCCACATGTACTGGTATGGTCAACCCATTTGCCTGACGCCGTTGGATCTCTTTCAGCAACGCTCAGCCATGAAGAACTGATTCAACACGAAAGCATATTTGCTGTTGCCGCTTCTGAGCCTATTAAAAAAGAAGACATCATTATGGCCATTTCCCAATACCGTATGAATCTTCACAAGCTCAACGCCGCCATAAAGACTTTCCCCCGGCACATTACTCTGCCGCCTGAGGAGAAGCGTTCTTTTCCAGCAATAGTTACCTCCACGAGCGCTCTTTTGGCGCGTATAGTATGGTACACCCTTCGTACCATATACTACAAAGTGGTAAAACGATAGAAGGGCGCCGTCTTTCATCTTGTGGGGCTTCTTCCATTTAACGACATGATGGGTAGCGTAAAAGAGGCGCTTCGCGTACTCAAATCAGATATGTTGTTAATGGCCAATTTGGGATAACTTTGGAACAGACGCCAAAAGATTATAGCCGACAAATTGAGCAAATTAATGCGGCTCTGACCAAAGAACGAGCCAGCGTTGACACGTTACGAAATGAGCTGGGGGCTGCCAAAACCAAAATAGACGAACTAAACCACTCTGTGTATAAATGGTGGACGACTGCTAATCAGCTTGAGCACACCCTTGCGGCGGTGTACAAAAGCGGTTCATGGCGTGTTACATGGCCGTTGCGCAAATTAATGTACTACGTAAAAAGATTGTTCCCCCATTTTTCAGGGTTGAAAGAACGCCCTGCACATGTCGGCAACACATCGCGGGATTTCCCTTCGACTTTACATAAACGGCTTTTTGTGGATATCTCGGAACTATCGCGGCACGACGCCGGCACAGGCGTGCAAAGGGTAGTGCGCAGTATGCTTGGGGAACTATTAAAAAATCCGCCAACCGGTTATCAGGTCGAGCCGGTTTACGCAACCGCGGGCAGCAAGGGTTATTATTATGCCGGAAAATATATTTCAAGGCTCTTGGGCCACCATGACACAACGGTATCAGATGAGCCTCTCTGTCCACGGCGTGGCGATGTATTTTTAGGACTGGATTTGCAGCATCACGTGGCCATTGCACAGGCTGATTATTTTAAGCGTTTAAAATGTCTTAATATTCCTGTATATTTTGTTGTATATGATATGCTGCCGATTACGTTTCCACAATATTTCGCGAAGGGGCTTGCAGACCTGCACGCGCAATGGCTTGGAGTGATTTCCCAGAGTGACGGCCTCATTTGCATCTCGGAAACGGTCGCGTTTGAAGTTATGGAGTGGCTTGACAAACACTATCCTGCGAGAAAGGCAACTCTGAAAATAACCTATAACCATATTGGCGCTGGCATTGAAAACTACGAAATACACGAGGGATTGCCAGAAGACGCCGAATGGATTCTTTCCCATATGCGGGATTCCTATACATTTTTAATGGTAGGTACGATAGAACCGCGTAAGGGGCATAGACAAGTCCTTTCAGCCTTTGAAGAACTCTGGGCAAGAGGTATAGAGGCAAATCTTGTCATAGTTGGCAGACATGCCTGGATGACCGAAGACCTGGTTAAGAAGATTCAAGAGCATCCGCATCTGGGCAGGAGGCTGTTTTATCTCATTGGAATTAGCGATGAGTACCTTGAAAAAATATATTCGGCGTCCACCTGTTTAATTCTTGCCTCGGAAGGTGAAGGGTTCGGCCTGCCGTTGATTGAGGCGGCACAGTTTAAGCTGCCTGTAATTGCCCGTGATATTGCAGTGTTTCGGGAGGTCGCCGGGGTTAACGCTTACTACTTTAATACTATGCGGGCCAAAGGGCTGGCCGATGCTATTGAACAATGGATATTGCTTTATAAGGAAGACAAACATCCGAAATCGGACAATATGTCATGGGTTAGCTGGGAACAAAGCGCTAAGAACCTCACAGATATTATACTTACCGGCCTCAACAGAGAGCCTTTCAAACAGTTGATGATAGATATTTCCGAGTTAGTGCGGCGCGATGCGGAAACGGGAATCCAGCGTGTCGTGCGCAGTTTGTTGAAAGAACTACTCACCAGTCCTCCGGAGGACATGTTGGTGGAGGCGGTCTATGCCACGCCAGAACAGGGCTATCGTTATGCCCGCCGCTTTACCGCGGGGTTTATTGGTTCTTTTGATGACACTGCCAGAGATGAGCCTGTTGAATACCAGGCCGGAGATTCTTTCCTTGGACTGGATCTTCAACCCGAGGTTGTCCTTGCACAGCGGGACTTTTACCGGCGGCTACGCCTTGACGGCGTAAATGTTCAGTTCCTTGTGTATGATCTTTGCCCTATAAGATATCCACAATGGTTCATTCCAGGGTTGGCGGCGGCCTTTACCCGATGGCTTGAAGTTATCACTCAGGCAGATGGGGCTATTTGTATATCAAAAGCCACGGCGGACGACCTCCGGGCCTGGATGGCCGAAAGAAAAATAATAGATAAACGCCCTTTCCGTATCTCTGTCTCACACGTCGGTGTAGATTTTGCGCAATCAACTTCCTTAGGTATGCCCAATGAAGCCGAAAGAATTCTGGCGTTATTATGTAAACGTCCCAGCTTTCTGATGGTTGGCACCTTAGAACCACGTAAAGGCCATACACAAACCCTTGCCGCATTTGAACAGCTTTGGGCTGAAGGAATAGACGTCAACCTTGTAATTGTCGGCAAATTGGGCTGGATGGCAGAGGCATTGGCAGAGAAACTACGCCGTCATAGCGAATATGACAACCGCTTGTTCTGGCTGGAGGGAATCAGTGATGAGTATCTGGGGAAAATATATTTAGCATCCACCTGTTTGATTGCCGCCTCGGAGGCTGAAGGTTTCGGCCTGCCCCTTATCGAAGCCGCACAACACAAGCTGCCAGTAATTGCCCGTGATATTGCGGTGTACCGCGAGGTGGCCGGGGAGTTCGCCTTCTATTTCAAGGGCAAACAACCGTCCGACATAGCTGCATCTGTCAAAGACTGGCTTGCTCTCTATTTGGCAGGAGAACATCCGAGGTCGGATAATATGCCTTGGATAACGTGGAAGGAGTGTGCAAAAGTCATGGTAAGCAACCTCTTAAATCCAGACATATTATGACCTGTACTGCTGCCGGAATTCGCAGATACCACCATAAGGGTTTTAAAGTATGTGTAAGATTCACACTGGTATAGTGCAAGCATCTTTATAAATTTGTGTAGTGGGTGACATATCTTCTCAGAAGCTGCTTTACCATGTCTCCTTCAATAGCGTCCAGGTTAATGGATGTAAATGTTTCTATTATTTCCTCTATCTTGCGCAAATCATATTTATCATCTCCTTTAGCGATGAATATACTTTTGTGCCGGCTTGCATTGCTTTCTTCCCGGGAAGTGAGAGTTTCCTCAAAGATTTTTTCTCCGGGTCTCATGCCCACTATCTTAATATCAATGTCCTCGTACGGTTTGAATCCGTGTATTTTGATTAGTTCTCCCGCAAGTTCGATTATTTTTACCGGCTTACCCATGTCAAGAACAAGAATGTCGCCGCCTGTTCCAATCACGGCCGCCTGAATTACGAGGGACACAGCCTCCTGCACGGTCATGAAAAACCTGGTTACTTCCTCGTGAGTTACGGTAAGCGGCCCACCACGGCGCAGTTGTTCGAGAAATATCGGAAGCACACTCCCTCTGCTTCCCAGCACATTGCCAAAACGTACCGAAACGAACCTGGTCGCTCCAGTGTCGTTAAAGGCCATACATATATATTCCGCTATTCTTTTTGTAGCTCCCATTACGCTGGTTGGTCTAACGGCCTTATCTGTAGAAATCAGCACAAATTTTTCCACCTCATACTTGACCGCAAACCGTGCCAGCGAGTAGGTGCCAAATATATTTACCTTCACGGCTTCACCTTCATTGCTTTCCATCATTGGAACGTGTTTATATGCGGCGGCGTGAAACACTGTATGAGGTGGATGGGCCTTTAACGTCGCTTCCAGCCGCTTTTCGTCTCTCAGGTCACCAACGACGAAACGCAGCCGGTTCTCCATGCAGGGAAAGAGATAGGCAAGCTTCAACTGCAAGTTATGAAGTTCAGTCTCGTCAATATCAAAGAGCACCAGCAAGCTCGGATCAAAGGCACATATTTGTTTCGATAGTTCTGAACCTATGGATCCCCCCGCTCCTGTAACGAGAATAACCTTGTTTTCCAGAAACCCCCTAATCTCATGGAAATCCACCTCAATGACCTGACGGCCGATAAGATCTTCAATTGATATCTCTTCAATGGATTTCATTGAGATATTTGGCCTCTGGAAATCGTATATGCGTGGCACTATTTTAATGGTTTTTACCTGAGTGTCCCTCGCAACATCGTAAATTTTTCTTAAATCCTTGAAGTTGAGAGAAGGGATGGCGATAATCACTGCTGTGGCGCCGTATGTTATTACGGCATCCTTAAGCTCACTAATGCGGCCAATCACTTTCACGCCATGGATGTACGCTCCTGTCTTAATAATATCATCGTCAACAAAGGCTACTGGTACAATACCGAGAGACCGATGTTTTGACATGTCTCTCAATATCATCTCTCCCGTATTGCCAGCGCCCACGATAATAGCTTTATTGACAAAATCGGAATATTCAGTTTTAACAAGGATCTCGTAATATAGCCTTTTTGAGAGCCTAAACCCGGCCAACATTACAAATGACAGGACAAAGTCGATACCCAATACACTTCTGGGAAACCCTTTCAGATATTGTATGAACGTGTGGAACTCCACTGGAAGGTATTGCGGGTCGTACATCCTGTTCAGTAATAAAAGAATGAATATTATTAACTGTGCAACGAATGATGCTTTGATAAGATTGAATAAATCCCTGATGCCGACATACCTCCACGTTATCCTGTAAATGCCAGATATAAAAAAGGTAACCGGTTTTATCACGAGAAATACAAGTGTGGCCGCAAGCATCATTTTTTTGTATTGGGAAGATATTATGAAGTCAAAACGCAGTAAGAATGAAAGGAAAATGGACAGTACAAATATGAGCATGTCAAGGAGAAAGAACGTCAGAAATCGTCTATTTTTTGACGTCCAGGCACAGATTAACTTAGAGAGTCTGACAAAAAGAGATTTAAAGGGCACTGAGAAACCTACAACATATGATGACACAACCGATTTTCAGGAAGTCCTCATCAATACAAGCCAGGCGTTCATAGCGAACCCTTAGTCTTCTGACTATAGTGCACCTATTTGTCAAGACAAAAATTTACCTTTTTTAAGTTACAGCAAGTCCTCATACTTTTCACCTGAAAATCCTCACGCCATAACGCCACTATTCATTATGCTACTGTATCCATCCACCGTAAGCTCCCCATGTTATTCTATAAAAAACGACCTGTTTGCCATCATATTTTTTAATCTCCTGTGTTATGCTCCTTCCTTCAATATCACTTCATAACCAGGACTGTGCAACCTCTTTATATAACTCTTCGTTATCTTTTCTTTTCTCCCTGTGTCAAGATATTTTTTCCCAAGCTCTCTGTACGGCACTTTGTTCTTCAAAATGAAGCAGATGATGATTAGTATCTTGTGTCCTAACGCTATTAATGCTCGCTTCCTCCTCTTAGGCCTACCAAACTGCGGTACTTAGCGCTTAAACAGGTATCTTTCGCTGTCGATGCTGCCCATCCACATCCTTTTTTGATCATTGTCTCCATGTTGTGACCTCCTTGTTTAGGTTATCGCCATACTCAAATCTAACACAAAACAAGGTAACAAGCAATATCTCTTAATTTTCATCCACCTTTGTGGCCACAGGGCATGTGTGTTTCACCCGGTTAAGGTTTTTGTAGGGCGCAAACTTTCGTCCACACCCCGCTAACCGTCTGATTAGTCCCAACTATCCTTTGACAGGCCCTCAACAGGTTGCTCCTCAGCAGAGCTCATCTCCGTTTCACCTACCATCATCACAGTTTAACATCTGTGGATTCTCCGTGTCAATCCTGCGAATTCCTATGTCAAGCCAAAATAAAAATGTCCTATTCCTGCCAAAGTAGAAATGTCCTATTCTTAGCAAAATAGAAATGTCCTATCCAGTTAATAATCATAGCTCATCCCAATCTCCGACATAGAGAAGCGAAAAGAGTTAAAAGCCCCCGTGCTTTAAGGGTAGCAGAT
>NZ_JBJUSG010000062.1:0-20533 GCF_046044395.1 Candidatus Magnetominusculus dajiuhuensis
TAGGGATGCCCTCGCAGGGAAATCAACGGGTGTAGTTATTTAGACGCTTACGTTTTAACGGCCGTGGCCTTTACAACCATATCATGAATCCTCCCTCTTTTTAATTAAAAGATATCAACGGGAAAAGGACAACCTTGACGAAAAAAATGTTTTAGTGGTGTTGTATTACTTAAGAAATGCTTTGAGCATGGCAAACATGGCTAATAACTGCCCCGCCCAGAAGAGGAACATCCATTTTAGTGTTTCGGACTTGGTTTTTTCTATCTCCGCTTTTAAGTTGGCAATATCTTCTTTTGTAGCCGCATCCTTACGAGAAGCTGAATCGGCCTCATTGATAACTTTAACAAGGTCCTCTGTGCCCTGTTCGCCAAGTTTCTCTCGCAACGATTTAGGTATCGTTATAACGCTCATGCTTTCAGTATATCACAAACAATGAATATCGTCAATCCCCCGAATTGGCCTGAATCCACCATCAAAATGAGCCAAGACATCAGTTTTAGGTTTTGGGGAGATTTTTTTGTGAGGGGTTCAGAGTTCACCCCCTTTTGTTAGAGGATTTCTATAGCCCTAACTCCCCTAAAAACCTATGAATTTACCTTAATGAACACAACTCTCCTATTTTTTGATTAACTATGTCATAAAAACCTCCGAATGCGTCACGGAGCACAAGCCAATTGCGCAATTTTACGACGCGCTTCAATTAGTAATGGCCATGATGGATGGCTACCAGATATGCGAATTATCATTTTGCGCGACCTCTCTACTACCCGTCCGGCTATGAAGATCAGACCTAACCGGATTGCCTTCATTCGCTTGCTAATCCATGACTGCCCAAGTACCAGCCGCTTCATGAGGACGTTAAAGTTATGTGTCAGAACTGTTATCCACCACCATGCAGCATTTTCACCGAAATCTCCTGATGGAAACCGCCCTCCGGCAAAATCATTCTTCATTACATCATGTGCCTGTTCACTTTTACCGCATCTCCCATAAACCCACTTTATCAGCTTATCTCCTGACCAATCCATATTGGTCACGTACCCGAATATTTTATAACGGCTATTTTTTATCATCATTGTTGGAAACGGCAATTCCTCTCTCCATTCCGGGAAGTTCCCGATCTTTTATTTCCCGCCGTGTCGCAAGATACCTATATGCCGGCGCACTTTTGCTATGGCATAGCCTATTCGGTACAAAGCAAACCTCCGCATATTCTCTTCCAGTCTCCCTAAGTTCTCCATTTATCTCCTTATATATCGGATGCCAATCTCCTTCAGCTACTTCCATCACCGTTTCCCGAAATGGTTTTGTCACATCGCAGCTTATCACAAACTCTATCCTGCCAAATCGTTTGTTTTCCCCTGTTTCACAATATCTCAACAAATCGTGTTGATACCCCGCACTGTCAGACCTCAATCGTACTTTCCTTACCCCTTGCGGCAAACATTTTAATGCTTCTTCTAATACCCTCCGCTGCTCATATCCAGATGGTACATTGCCATCCCGAAATTCCGTGTGCAACAGCACATCTCTTTCATGCCAATATGTGTTTAACGGCTGGTATGCCTTCTCTCCTTCATAGCTGTAAAGCGCTCCTCTTTTCGATGTCTCTGATAAGGTCGCGTCCATGTCTAATGTGGCTATCTCTTCACATGGCTTTACTTCTTCAAATCCTATCAAACCTGTGTTTATATTCATCAGTGCCTTCAGATTCTCTGTAGCCTTCGGTATGAATGCTGTCCTGCCTATCCTCAGTTTCTCTTGTTCCTTATCATGAAATTTCGATAAATAACGAAATATTACCGATTCCGACGGTGTCGTCCTTTTACGTTCCTTGCGAAATCTCCTCTGTATCTCTCGTCTCTCCCTTCGACTTAGACCTGCCCTCAATGCCTGCCCCATTACCCGGCATACCCCATCGTCTCCCTCTATTTTATCTATATCCCTTACACTATCCCCGCCCACAAGGTTTAACAGTATCAATGAAAATACTATCTCCCTATCCCTCCAACCCCGATTGCCACTGCATATCTTCAAATTCTCATCTATTAACTTTAAGAGACCCGATGACACCGCTAAATCCATATACACCGGCAACCCTCCTAACGCCGTCATCCCTGATTTGCTTTCATCCTTGCCGTATTCATATTTTAGCGTCCCTTGTGCCATAATAATTCACCTCGTTGGTGTTAGTTTTTTGTCCGACAACTTATTCTAACATCCCGTGTACTCGGGTAACAACGAGGTTTCCTTCTTTTTTTGATGGTGAATCAAGGTTGGGGACAAATAGGGACATGTCCAATACTGTCCGGTATAGAAATTGCTTATATCAAGAAAAACTCAGGGGACACAATATTGCATTCATGACTGATACAGGGCAAATATGCTACAACGCATTGCTCTCCTCATAAGTAAGGATACTTCACATTTTGCTATCGGCGGCAAGCGCCTTAATGATGCCAAGCAGCATGAGGGCGGCCTTTGAGAGGTCTTCCTCTTTTATGTACTCGTCTGTTGTATGGGGCATTTGCATCCCCGATGAGATTACAAGGGATTTTATCCCATTGCGATTATAAATATTTGCGTCTGAGCCGCCGCCGTACGATATAAACTCAGGGGTTATCAGAAGGTCTTCGCATACATTTTTAATCAGCCCTACGAACTCATCCGCCTCGCTTATATGAAAACCGTGATATTGGCGATTCTCCCTGATTTCTATTTTTACCTGATTTTTTTTGGCCAACCTTCGGGCGGTATCAAAGATGGCATTTTTAGTCCTCTGCATGGCATCGGCGTCATGGCTTCTAATCTCTCCTGTTATAGTTACTTCTTTTGGGACTATGTTCGTTGCGGTGCCGCCCTGAATTGTTCCAATGTTTGCCGTCGTATTGGGGTCTATGCGGCCATCCGGCACTGCGGCAATAATGTTAGCGGCGGCCTTGATGGCGCTTGTGCCGCGTTCCGGTTCTATGCCGGCGTGCGCCGCCCTGCCGGTTATGTGCATCTCATAGATGTCGTGCGTAGGGGCGGCAAGGACAACCCTGCCAATTCCGCCACTGCAGTCAAGCACAAGGGCTATGCGGCTTTTAAGACTATCGAAATTAAGATTTTGCGCCCCGATAAGGCCGCGCTCCTCGGCAGATGTCAGTACCACCTCAATATCGCCGTGCGGAAGGCCTTGCTCTTTCAGCACGTAGAGGGCCTCCAGAATCTCCGCAATGCCACTCTTGTCATCCGCCCCAAGTATAGTGCCACCATCGGTTTTGACAACGCCGCCCTCGCGTATTGATTTCAACCCTTTGGTGGATTCCACCGTATCCATGTGGCTGCTCAACATAACAGGCGCAACACCTCTGAGCTTCCCATGCTTTCGTCCTATCAGGTTGAATGATTTGCCATATTGCTGAAACTCCACACTAAGCCCCAGTTCAATCAGATGTTTGGTGAGCCTTGAGGCTATCTCCCGCTCATTATACGACGGCGAGTCTATCTGAACAAGCTCAATGAATATGTCCATGAGCCGCGCGGGGTTAATACAACGCCATGGGTCAACTATTGTATTATCTTTCACCAAATATCTCGCTGCCAACCCTAACCATCGTGGCACCCTCCCCGACTGCCGTCTCAAAATCATTTGACATCCCCATGGACAGCTCAGCAAGGGCAATACCACTTTTTGCGAGGTCGTCCCTTATGTCCTTTAATCTCCTGAAAAACGGCCTCGACAGCTCCGGGTCTTCAAAAAACGGCGGCATTGCCATCAGGCCAATCAGATTGAGGTTCTTATGAGAACTCGTTATTCGCTCTGCAAGGGCAAACACCCTGTCCTCTTCAATCCCTGCCTTTGTGTCCTCCTCCGAGAGTTTCACCTGTATGAGGATGTCTTGAATCTTACCGGCCCTTGCGGCGTGGGCGTCAACCTCTCCGGCGAGGGCGGCAGAGTCAATGGAATGAATGCAGTCGAAGGTGGCAACGGCTTTTTTCACTTTATTTCTTTGCAGATGGCCAATGAGATGCCACGACACGCTGGATGAGGGGTTTCCCCTAATGATCGTTTCACGCTTGGACGCGGCTTCACCGACATAACTTTCACCAAAGACCCTGAGACCCAGCTCAACCGCCTCAGAGACAACGCTGACTGGAAAATGTTTCGTCACGGCCACAAGACGCACCGTTTCAGGTGACCTGCCTGCCCTCATCGCCGCGTGGTAAATCCGCCTATGGACATCAGAAATTCTCTTTGCCAAATTATTTAATGAATTATCTGACAAATTATTTGGCGCCATACCCGAATGCACTATACAGGCAGGACGAAGTAAAAATTATTGCCCAAATCAACAGGCTCATAGCCAAAGACGCCCCCGTGTATTTCAACCGCGTTTTTGATAAATGTCAGGCCATGCCCAGTGCCCGGCCTTTGTGCCACATTTGAGCCTCTATAGCCCTCTTCAAATATCCTGGCCCTCTCCTCCGGCTTTATATGCTGCCCTGAGCTGAACACATTAAACTTCACACCATCCTTACCCGGGCCAAAATAGTCTTTAATTATTTCACGCCCATATCTCATAAATTTCTTATTCTCTCTGGCTGGAGTAATAACAACGGAGGCGTATTTCAGGGCATTGGAAAACAGATTCGCAAATACCTGGGCAATTAGCCCAACGTCAACCACACTGATAATCGCATCACCCTCTGTGCCGCAACCGCTTCCATCAACCTCTATTCCCATCTCGTCGAATCTTTCGAGGAATCTCTCCAGTTGGGGGATTATGACATCGCGGCGCATGTTGCAGGACTTTGTGCGCAGCGTGAGGTGGCCCTTGTCGAAATGGCTTTTGCGAAGCAGGGTCTCTAAAAACAAGGTCGTGCTTTTGTAGTGCCTCTCAATGCTCTGGAACTCATCCGTAAGCCCTATATTGACCTCTGTAAGCTCATCAAGCAGCCGCTCAATGCAGATAGTATCACACTGGTCTTCAATGGCGTATGCTATCAGGAGTTTCTCTATTTCCGTGTTTTTGGCTATCTTACCCTTGAGCCTTCGCAAAAATAATTTGAATATCATATTGGGAACGATAATATTATGCTCAATGTCGGCGACAAGGGTTTGTATAAATTTCAGATGCTCAATGTTTTTATTCTGCAGGTATCTGTTGTGAATATTGTATCCTATGCGGTTAGCATACTTCTCAAGAAACAGTTCATCGGCCTCGTTAAGGCCAGTATTAGGATATACCTCCAGAAAACCCAGTATATTGTCGGGGTTAGTGGATGAGTCAGTCTGAAATTTTTTCCCCCGGATGGTCAGAATAAGGCTGTCTTTAAGTCTGTACGGCTTGTCTGTAGGCATGATTTGCTGTGGCATCGGCGAGTTTATATACTCATCACTCTCTTCAGTCCTGGCAAAAAGCACCATATTTGAGGTCTTCTGCTCAGCGAGGTAGAGCTTAGCGTCAAGATTAAGAAATACCTTAGGAATAACCACACACAACCTATACAGGTCTTCAATGTCGTTCAGTTCTTGCGCCAAGTCAAAAAAGGACTTTAAGGCGTCGCCCTGCTCCTGCGTAAAGTCATATTTCCTGTAATCTTTCTTCTTGCTATTTACCAGTTCGTATATTTTATCCACGTAATCCACATATCGGGCCGCACATCAGGCTCAAGGCAATCATGTCCACAGACACATCAACGGCCTGTCTTAGTATTGTCCGGCTTGATGTCGTTTTTAGGAGCACACGACTCCTTAAGATTCGACGCTCAGGTTCTGACACCGAACCTTGGCAGGACAAACACCTGCAAGACTATCCATGCCGCGAGAAACAATATAATCCACAAGATATCCTGCATTATGACTTATCCTTTTTCTTGTCATCCTTCGCGGGAGGGATGGAAACAACGTAATCAACGAACTCCAGAACCGCCATCTCCGCCTGGTCTTTCAATCTCCTGCGAGTCCTGACAATCCTGAGATATCCACCGTTTCTGTCCGCAAAACGCGGGGCGATATCAGCGAACAGCTTAGCTATAACCTTCCTGTTTGGAATGTTTGCCAGCGCCGTACGTTTGGCGTGCAAATCCCCTTTTTTGCCTAATGTAACCATCTTCTCGACTAACCCTTTGACGGCCTTGGCCTTGATTAAGGTTGTCTCTATTCTCTCATACTCCAGCACGGCGGTTATCAGGCTCCTGAACAAGGCCTTTCGCTGATTTGCCGTCCTGTTGAAATGTCTGGCGTCTATCTTATGGCGCATGGTCAGCCTCCTCCATTTTCTATTTTCAGTTCCCTTCTGACGGCATCCATATCTATCTTAACATTAAAATCAAGCCCCAGAGTCAGCAGCACCTCCCGTATTTCGTCAAGAGATTTTCTGCCAAAATTTTTCATCTTTAACATCTCATGGTCATTTCGTTGAACCAGCTCATAAATATACTTGATGTCGGCATTCTTGAGGCAATTCTGCGACCTCACGGAAAACTCCAGCTCGTCAACGGTTTTCAGGAGATTTCTGTTAAACTCCTTGCCAGGCAGGACATTCGGCTCAACCGGTTCAGGGCTGCTTATGACAGGGGAGTCTTCCACTGCCGCGGCATCTTCCTTATCCTCCTCCTCCACTTCCTCTTCCACAACCTCTATGAGAGAAAAATAGCTCATATGTTTCGTCAGTATCTTTGTGGCCTTCGCAAGGGCAGCCTTAGGGTCTATACTGCCGTCCGTCCAAATCTCCAGGAGCAGTTTGTCATAGTCGGTCGCCTTTCCCACTCTGGTTTTTTCCACGTTAAAAATAACCTTTCTAATCGGCGTAAAAATCGCGTCTATCGTTATCGTCCCCAGAGGCATCCCTTCTTTGGGCATCTCCTCAGATGGAATATAACCCCGCCCCTTGTTGATGCGCAGTTCAACCTTGAACTCTGAATCCCTGTCCAGTGTGGCTATGTGAGCGTCGGGATTCAGCATCTCCAGCCTTGCACTTGCCTTTATGTCCTTTGCCGCAACGACAGCGCTGCCGCTGACATCAATTGTCGCGTTCAATTCCTCGTCGCCATGGAGCCTGAATCTGAGCTTCTTAAGATTCAGCACTATTTGCACAACATCCTCTTTAACACCCTTTATCGTTGAGAATTCATGATACACACCTTCAAACTTAACAGAGGTAATGGCGGCGCCTTCAATAGAGGACAAAAGAACTCTCCTCAGCGCATTTCCAATCGTTATGCCATACCCTCTTTCCAATGGTTCAGCAATTAACCTACCATAGGTATCCGTAAACGTCTCTTCCTCAAAATACACGTTTTCCGGTAGCTGAAACCCACTATTTTCAAGCAACATAATGCCTCCGTTTAATTATCTTGAATAAAACTCAACGATCAGCTGTTCTTTGGCAGCCAGTGGAATATCGTCCCTGCCTGGCACGTGCAAGACCTTGCCTTTAAAGCCGATAAAATCAACCTCCAGCCACGATAGCACTCCCTCGTGCTGCTGCCTCTGAAGATTTTCACCGAAGACGCTCAATTTCTTACTTGCCTCGTGAACCTCTATGACATCCCCCACCTTAACGCTGTACGATGGTATGTTGACCTTCTTACCGTTAACGCGGAAGTGCCCGTGTAAAACCAACTGCCTGGCCTGGTTCCTGTTTGACGTAAACCCTATTCTGTAAACTATGTTGTCAAGCCTTCGCTCAAGATATTGTAAGAGAAGCTCTCCGGTGATGCCCCTTTTCTTTTCCGCTTCCTTAAAATACTTGCTGAACTGCTTTTCTAACAGTCCGTATATACGCTTTACCTTTTGCTTTTCCTTCAATTGAACGGCATAGTCAGAGAGTTTTCCCCTCCTCTGGCCGTGCTGGCCGGGCGGGTATTTTCGCTTATCTATGGCGCACTTATCAGTAGTACACCTGACCCCTTTCAGAAACAGCTTCTCTCCATCACGTCTGCATAGCTTACACAACGCGTCTCTATATCTTGCCATAGCTACACACGCCTCCTTTTTGGAGGTTTACATCCATTATGTGGGACTGGCGTAACGTCCCTGATTACATTTATATCAATACCGGCAGCCTGAATAGCCCTTATCGCCGATTCTCTGCCCGCGCCCGGGCCTTTTATAAACACATCTATCTGCTTCATTCCCATTTCCATCGCCTTTTTAGCCGCCGTGTCGGCTGCCATCTGCGCCGCATAGGGCGTACCCTTTCTTGAACCTCTGAAACCGAGGCTCCCGGCACTTGACCACACCAGCACATTGCCTATCGTGTCGCTTATCGTTACCAATGTATTGTTAAACGTCGTTTGCACGTGCGCTACACCGTTGGCCACTCTTTTTTTCTCTTTCTTCGGCCCTTTACGTTTCCTGGGCGGCATTATTTACCTCCTTTTTTCTTAATAGAAGACTTTGCCGGCCCACGTCTTGTCCTGGCGTTCGTCTTTGTCCGTTGCCCTCTTACGGGAAGCCCAAGCTTATGGCGCAGCCCCCTGTAACATCCTATGTCCATCAATCTCTTTATATTCATTGAGATCTCTTTCTTTAAGTCACCTTCCACTTTGCAGTCCCTGTCTATGACCGCCCTTATCTTTGCAACATCTTCGCTTGTCAGGTTGTTTACCCTAACATTCGGATCTACGCCCGTCTCTTCGATTATCTTCTTCGATGTCGCGCGGCCTATCCCGAATATCCTCGTCAGCCCGATTTCTATCCTCTCTTTCTTAGGCAAATCTACGCCTGCTATTCTTGCCATACCATAAACTCCTCTTTATCCTTGTCTCTGTTTATGCTTAGGATTTTCGCAGATCACTCTGACAACTCCCTTCCTCTTAATCAGCTTACACTTTGTACACATTGGCTTTACGGATGATCGCACTTTCATCGTCCCTCCATGGTCATTTATACCTGTATGTTATTCTTCCCTTTGTCAAATCATACGGCGACAGCTCGACAAGTACCTTATCTCCCTGCAAAATCTTTATGTAATGTATCCTCATCTTGCCGGATACATATGCCATTATCACCTGCTTGTTGTCCAACTCAACCCTGAACACCGCGTTAGGCAGCGCCTCAAGGATAGTCCCCTGCACCTCAATGTTATCTTCTTTTGCCATTTTTTCCCATTTTATCCACGATTAATTTAATTGAGTTAAAATCCCGGCCTCATCTTCGGTAATCACAACTGTATGCTCAAAATGCGCCGACATTGAGCCGTCCACCGTCACCGCTGTCCAGCCGTCTTTCAATACCGCGACCTCATAGCCACCCGCGTTTACCATCGGCTCTATGGCCAGCACCATACCTTTTTTCAGTCTCGGCCCCTTGTTCGGAAGCCCATAATTCGGTATCTGCGGCTCCTCATGCAGAGACCTTCCCACGCCATGCCCCACAAATGCCCTCACAACCGAATACCCACACCCTTCCACATGTGTTTGTATCGAATGCGATATATCGGACACCCTGTTATTTGCCCTCGCCTTTTCTATACCCTTATAGAGCGATTCCCTTGTAACCGCCAGCAATCTCATTGTCTCCCTTGATACCTTCCCCACAGGGTAGGTCCACGCACCGTCGCCTATATATCCGTCATATATGACGCCCACGTCAAGGCTCACGATATCGCCGTCTTTCAGCACCCTCTTTCTTGACGGTATCCCGTGAATCACCTCATTGTTCACCGAGATGCACAAATTCGCCGGATACCCTCTGTATCCTTTAAATGCCGATGTTGCCTTGTTGCTCTTTATTATGTCCTCCGCGCGTATCTCTATATCTCTTGTTGTTATACCGGGGACGATTACCTCCCCCAGCCGCATCAGCGTCTCCGCCACTATCTTTGACGCCCTGCCTATCTTGCTTATCTCCTCATCTGATTTAATTATTATCACATGCCTGTTTCAGGGACTATCTCCTGCCCTTTACCCTGCCCTTTTTCAACAGACCGTCATACGACCTTGTCAGCAGATGCGACTCTATTTGCGAGACCGTATCAAGGGCGACCCCGACGACTATCAGAAGTGATGTGCCTCCAAAGTAAAACGGCACGTTAAATTTACTTATCAGAATACCCGGCAGCACGCAGACAACAGACAGATATATGGCGCCCACAAATGTAAGCCTCGACAGCACCCTGAATATGTAGTCCGACGTATTTTTCCCCGGCCTTATGCCCGGTATATAGCCGCCATATTTCTTCAGATTATCAGCAATATCCACTGGATTAAACACAATAGCGGTATAAAAATAGCAGAAAAACACAATCATGGCAACATATATCAAGTCATGCACCACAGAGCCGGGCGCAAGCTGCTTTGCAAACGACTGCACCCACGGTATGGCGATAAACCCGGCAATCGTCGCCGGAAACATGATAATAGAAGACGCGAATATGGGCGGTATAACGCCCGATGTGTTTATCTTAAGCGGCAGGTGCGTGCTCTGCCCGCCGTACATCTTCCTGCCCACCACGCGCTTGGCATACTGCACAGGGATCTTCCTCTGCCCACGCTCCATGTAGATAATACCGGCTATGACGCCTATCATCAGCACGAACACGATCATCATCAATATAATTGAAATCTCACCGGCCTTTATAAGGCGTCCCGTACTCACTACCGCGTTTGGAAGCCGCGCCACGATGCCTGCGAATATTATGAGCGATATGCCGTTTCCCAGCCCTCTTTCTGTTATCTGCTCGCCAAGCCACATGATAAATGTCGTACCGGCTGTCAGCGTTATCATTGTTACCAGCCTGAAACCCCATCCGGGGTTGTGGATAAACTGCCCGTTTGCCATTGTCTCAAGCCCCACAGCTATACCGAATGACTGAATAAGGCTGATGACTATTGTGCCGTACCTGGTGTACTGAGTGATCTTCTTACGCCCTTCCTCACCCTCTTTGGCCAGTTTGCCAATAGCGGGGATGACAACAGTAAGGAGCTGAAAGATAATAGACGCGCTGATATAGGGCATGATACCAAGTGCAAAGATTGTCACTCTGGAGAGCGCCCCGCCTGAGAACATATCGAAAAACCCCATCAAAGCGCCGCCCTTGTCGGTCAGAAACTTACTCAACTGCTCGCCGTCAATACCGGGCGTAGGCACGTGAGCGCCTATTCTATAAACGGTCAGGAGTGCAAACGTAAAGTACAGCCTTTTTTTCAGTTCCTCTATTCTGAATATATTCTGAATACTGTTTAATACACTCAATAGTCAACCCTCAACATATATCCCCTAACCCAGGACCACGGCTTGCCCGCCGGCGGCGGTTATTTTCTCTACTGCCCTCTTACTAAACACATTGGCCTTTATGACGACCGCACGCTTCAGCTCACCAGTTGCAAGTACCTTTAGCCCCGCGTGTATCTTCTTTATAATCCGATACTTGAATAACAGCTCCGGCGTCACCTCAACACCAGCCTCTATGAGGCCGGAGTCTATCTTATCATCTATATCCTGAATATTTATGATTGCCCATTCTATCTTAAACGGATGGTTCTTAAAGCCTCGTTTTGGCAGTCTGCGCTGAAGCGGCATCTGTCCGCCCTCAAAGCCCCGTGCAACACCGCCGCCTGAGCGTGCCTTCTGGCCCTTGTGCCCTTTGCACGAGGTCTTTCCGTGCCCACTGCCGCAGCCCCTGCCTACCCTTTTGTTATTTTTTGTGCTGCCTTCTTTAGGGGCAAGCTCATCTAATTTCACTTTATTAAACCTCCATCACGTATTGAACCGCGGCCCTCAGGCCGCCTCAATCAACTCAACCTTCACCAGATGGGATACTTTTCTTATCATGCCATCAATTGCGAGGTTTTTCTTTTTTATCACAGTCATGTGGCGCTTACGCAGACCAAGCGCCCTCAGCGTGTCTCTCATCCTTTCGTTTAATCCTTCGTAGCTTCTCATCAGGGTTATCTTAATCATATCTATACCTGCTTTGCCGTATCTTTTGCGCCTTCACGGGTCGAATCTTCGCCCCTGCCCCTCAGTTTTAGCACTACCTCGGGGTCTTTCAGCAGGGACAACCCGTTGAATGTCGCCCGTACGGCGTTAAAGGCATTCGAAGAGCCGATGGACTTCGCCACTACGTTGTGTACGCCAGCGACCTCCAGCACTGCCCTTACAGGGCCGCCCGCTATGAGGCCTGTCCCTTCTCTGCCCGGATTGAGCACCACTACGCCGGCACCATAGTGGCCGGTTATCCTATGCGGTATAGTGGCGTCCTTTATTGGAAATTTGAACAACGCCTTCTTTGCCTTTTCAACCGCCTTTCTGATTGCCTCTGGCACTTCGT
The DNA here is from genome assembly GCF_046044395.1 of Candidatus Magnetominusculus dajiuhuensis. NCBI lineage: Bacteria > Pseudomonadati > Nitrospirota > Nitrospiria > Nitrospirales > Nitrospiraceae > Candidatus Magnetominusculus > Candidatus Magnetominusculus dajiuhuensis. The sequence continues at coordinate 12,267 of NZ_JBJUSG010000062.1, forward strand.
TTGCTTTACCCTTGCCGATGCCTACGATTCCCTCGCCATTTCCTACCACTACGAGGGCGCTGAAGGAAAACCTCCTCCCACCTTTCACTACCTTCGCGACACGGTTTATGAATATGACCTTCTCCTGAAGTGTCAGCTCACTCGGATCTATTCTACCCACTATACCTCCTGTTTACGCCTTCCATATCTACTATCATCATCTACCATCATCCCGACTATCTCTATCCTTCCAACTTTTCCGGACTTCCACGCTTTCCGGGCTCATCAGAACTCCAGGCCGGCTTCCCTTGCCGCCTCGGCGAGTGCCCTCACCCTGCCGTGATATTTGAATCCGCCCTTATCGAACACCGCCTTGCTTATCCCTTTTTCTTTTGCCTTTTGCGCTATCAGGGCACCGACCTTTTTTGCCGCCGCGACATTGCCCTTATGACCGGCATCTGTCCTTAGCGACTTGTCAAGGGTTGACGCAAACGCGAGGGTATGTCCCCGCTCGTCATCTATCATCTGAGCATACATATGGCTCAGGCTTTTATATACTGTAAGGCGCGGCCGCTCCTGCGTGCCGGACACCTTTGCCCTTACCCGCTTGTGTCTTTTTTCTCTCAGCTCAATTTTTTCTATCATTAACTCAAGACCTCGCTCAGTATTACTTCGTCCCGGTTTTACCAGGCTTTAGCTTGATTGACTCATTGGCATATCTAATCCCCTTGCCTTTGTAGGCATCGGGCGGCCTGATGCTCCTTATATCCGCGGCCATCTGCCCCAGAAGTTGTTTGTCAATGCCTCTAAGGGTCAGCTTTGTCTGTTTTTTATCAACTTCCGCGGAGATACCTTTGGGCAGTTGAAATATTACGGGATGGGAATACCCCATGGCGAACTCTATCTTATCCTCTTTGACTTGCGCCCTGTAACCCACTCCAACCAACTCCATATCCCTCGTAAATCCCTTTGAGACGCCCTCGCACATGCTGTTTAGCAGACTTCTGGTCAAACCGTGCAGAGACCTCTCGTTCTTTGTGTCTCCCGCCCTTTCAACAGTCAGGATATTACCGTTAATGGCCAGCCTCATCAAATCTGGCACACTCCAGCTCAACTCGCCCTTTGCGCCCTTTACAACTACGGCGCTGCCGGTGGCCGTTACAGTCACCCCGCCCGGTATCTCAATTGGCTTCTTCCCTACCCTGGACATCTCTTTGTTCTCCTTTTATATATTACCAGATGTAGGCGATAACCTCTCCGCCCAATTTCTCGTTCCTGCACACACTGTCCGTTAATATCCCTCTGGGGGTGGTCATAATTACTATCCCCACGCCTGCCATTATCTCATGTACGTCTTTATATCCAGCATAGACACGGCGGCCGGGTTTGCTCACGCGCTTCAGGCCGGTTATAATGCTCTTGCTCTCCACATACTTCAGCGAAATCCTCAGCACACCCTGCTTTTTATCCTTGAGTATCTTATATGCCCTTATAAAACCCTCTTCTTTCAGCAGCTTTGCTATCTCAAGCTTTATCCTTGAGGCCGGCACGTCCACCTTTTCCGCCTTTATCATAATTGCGTTTCTCATTCTCGTCAACATGTCCGCTATCGGATCAGTCATCATAGTCTCACCCCTACCAGCTTGATTTTATTACGCCGGGCACTTTTCCTTGCAATGCAAGCATCCTAAAACATATACGGCACATCCCGAACTTCCTTAGAAAGGCCCTCGGCCTGCCGCATAACTGGCACCGGTTGTACGCCCTTACCTTAAACTTAGGCGTCCTTTTATTCTTTTCTATCAAACATGTCTTTGCCATATAACCCCTATCGCCCCGAATTTAATCTCATAAAGGATTTCATTATCATAAGGAATCTTAATCCCTGAAAGGCATTCCGAATTCCTTCAGCAGCGCCTTTCCTTCTTTATCCTTGCCGGCCGTGGTGCAGATAACCACGTTTAGCCCATGCACCATGTTCACCTTGTCGTAGTCTATCTCAGGGAATATGAACTGCTCCCTTATCCCTACCGAATAGTTCCCGCGCCCATCAAAGGATTTACCTGACACTCCCTTAAAATCCCTTATTCTGGGCAGCGCCAAACTGATAAGTCTATCTAAAAACTCGTACATCCTGCTGCCGCGCAGCGTCACCATACAGCCTATCGGCATCCCTTTACGGAGCTTAAACCCCGCTATGGACTTCTTTGCCTTCGTCACGACTGATTTCTGTCCGGCAATCATGTCGAGTTCCTTTTGCGCGCTATCAAGCAGTTTGATGTCGTGAATCGCCTCGCCTAAGCCGACATTCAGTATTATCTTCTGCAGCTTGGGCACTTCCATCACGTTCCTGTACGAAAACGCCTTCGTCAGCGCCGGTATTATCTCTTCTTTATATTTTTGTTCTAACCTGGGTAACATAGCCGCTAATCCATGACCTCCTTGCATTTCTTACAGACACGAACCTTCTTCCCGCTGTCAAGGGCAACATTGCCTATCCTTGTTGGCTTTGAACACCTTGAACACACGAGCATCACCTTGGAGACGTGTATAGGGGATTCTTTCTCTATAATGCCGCCCTGTTTGTACTGGTTATTGGGCTTCATGTGTTTCTTTATCATGTTGACGCCTTCAATGAGCACTGTGTCATCCTTGGGATGCGTCCGTATGACACGGCCCTTCTTGCCTTTCCCTTTACCAGTCAGCACTACTACTGTGTCTTCTTTTTTAATGCTTAAGCCCATTGCCGTCCTCTCATTATTCTATAATCTATTGTATGTCTCATAGCACTTCTGGCGCCAGAGATATAATCTTCGTAAACTCCTTCCATCGTAGCTCTCTGGCAACCGGCCCGAATATCCTTGTCCCTATGGGTTCGCCTGCCGCGTTTATCAGCACCGCCGCGTTTTGCGCGAATCTTATATATGTGCCGTCAAGCCTGCGCGTCTCTTTCCTTGTCCTTACCACTACCGCCTTTGCCTTGGAGCCTTTTTTGACGTTGCTCTCAGGGATTGCCTCCTTCACGGCCACCACTATTATATCGCCGATACGGGCGTATCTCCTCCTGCTGCCGCCGAGAACCTTTATACATTGCACCTTCTTTGCGCCGGAGTTATCGGCAACATCAAGTACAGTTTCTACCTGTATCATTTTTTATGCCCCTTGTTCCACGCGTTTTATTACAACCCAGTTCTTTGTCTTACTTATCGGCCTTGACTCCTTCACCGTAACCGTATCGCCCTTTTTACACAAATTCCCTTCGTCATGGGCCTTCAGTTTCTTTGTCCTTTTTATGGTCTTTTTATATAAGGGATGCTGCGTAAGCTCACTTACCGCGACTGTTACCGTCTTATCCATAAGATCCTTTACAACCGTCCCTGTATAGACTTTCTTAGGCATATTTTTTCCTCACTGCCTCATTTTCCTTAGGGGCCATTTCTGTTTTTACCGTCAGAAGCCTCGCCACGTCTTTCTTTATCTGCCTTATTCTCCTGGGGTTTTGTATCTCGCCTGTGGCCGACTGAAATCTCAGGTTAAAGAGTTCCTTCCTCAACTCCTGTTCTTTCACATTCAGCTCATCTACTGTTTGATTTCTCAGCTCTTTTGCCTTCATATCACAGGCTCCTCTCTCTTTACAAATTTTACCGCTATTGGAAGCTTATATGAGGCAAGCCTTAACGCCTCCTTAGCTATCTCTTCCGTTACGCCTGATACTTCGTACATTATCCTGCCAGGCTGCACTACCGCCACCCAGTACTCAAGGGCACCCTTTCCCTTACCCATTCTGGTTTCTGCGGGCTTTTTGGTTATTGGTTTATCGGGAAATATCCTTATCCAGAGCTTGCAGCCACGCTTTGCGTGTCTTGTTATGGCTATTCGTGCCGACTCTATCTGCCTGCTTGTCACCCAACCAGGCTCAAGGGCCTTCAACCCGAAATCTCCGAAGGACACATCGGCCCCTCTGGCGGCCTTGCCGTTCATATTGCCTTTCATCATCTTCCTGTACTTAACCTTCTTAGGCATTAACATTTCGGCTGCTCCTTATGCACTCTCGGCTGATCTATATTTATCTCTATTTTCAATCTATTGCCATCCACAATCACGCTAGGCTGACGCCTTTGATTCGGGCAGTATATCGCCCTTATATATCCATACCTTAACGCCTATTATTCCGTATGTCGTCTTTGCCCGGGCATAGCCATAATCTATATCTGCCCTAAACGTATGCAGTGGCACCCTGCCCTCCTTATACCACTCTGTCCTGGCGATTTCAGCCCCTGAGAGCCTCCCCGCACACGCTATTTTTATTCCAAGCGCGCCAAATCTTATTGATGACAGGACGGATTTTTTCATTGCCCGGCGGTACGCCACCCTTTTCTCTATCTGAAGGCCTATGTTTTCCGCCACAAGCTGGGCGTCAAGCTCCGGCTTTCTTATCTCCTTTATGTCTATACTGACCTGCTTGCCGATGTGTGCCTCGACCTCCTTTTTCAGGTTCTCGACCTCGGCGCCCTTCTTGCCTATTATAATACCAGGCCTTGCCGTATGGATAATTATCTTTATCTTCTGGCCGGCTCTTTCTATTTCAACCTTGCCAATTCCAGAGTGGTAGAGCTTCTCCTTTATAAAGCCGCTTATGAACAGGTCCTCGTGGAGCTGCTGCGCATAACCGTATTTCAGATACCAGCGAAAATCCCACGTCTTTATTATTCCCAACCTGTTACCTGTTGGATGTGTCTTCTGACCCAAAAACCACCTCCACGCTATTCAGACAGAACCACAGTAATGTGGCTTGTCTTCTTCTTTATAATATTTGCCCTTCCCATTGCCCTTGGCATCATCCGCCTCATCATCGGCCCCTGGTCTACGAACACGTTTACGAGCTTCATCTTCTCCGGCTCCGCCGCCTCTTTTTGCTCAGCATTTGCCATAGCAGACCTGAGAATCTTATTCACTAACTTTGCACCCCTGTATGGCATGAACTTCAGCATCACCGTTGCCGTGCCCGCGTCTTTTCCAACTATCAGTTTCGCAACTCTCCTGGCCTTTTGGGGCGTTATCCTGGCATACCTGTGTATGGCCTTTGATTCAACTTTGCCTGTGGTCAATTTTTTCGATTCCATAGTGTTATTTACCCTTCACGGCAGTAGTTTTTTTACTTCCCGAATGCCCCTTAAAAATCCTTGTCGGGGCAAACTCACCGAGCTTATGGCCTACCATGTTCTCCGATACATACACGGGTATGAACTTCCTTCCATTATGAACAGCGAACGTTATTCCGATAAAATCCGGTATCACGGTCGAGCGCCTTGACCATGTCTTTATTATCTTTTTCTCGCCTGAGTCAGACATTTTCTTCACCTTCCTCAGCACGCTGTCATCCACAAATGGACCTTTCTTTACCGATCTGGGCATCTTTTCACCTCTTATTCACCTTCACTTTCTTCTTCTCACTATATATTTGTCGGTCCTCTTATTCTTCCTTGTCTTAACCCCTTCAGGACTACCCCACGGACTGCACGGGGGCCTTCCGCCGGAACTCTTTCCTTCGCCTCCGCCAAGCGGATGGTCTATGGGATTCATTGCCACGCCGCGCACTGTGGGTTTCTTTCCCATCCAGCGATTTCTTCCTGCCTTGCCGATTGAGATATTTTCGTGCTCGGCGTTACTTACCTGGCCAACTGTGGCCATGCAGTCTATTGGAATAAGCCTCACCTCAGAGGATGTGAGCTTTATCTGCGCATATTTGGCGTCTTTTGCCACTAGCTGCGCGGATGCCCCTGCACATCTGACAAGCCTCCCGCCCTGGCCCTTTCTTATCTCAATGTTATGGATTACCGTACCCAACGGTATGTCTTTCAGCGGCAGGGCATTGCCCGCCTTTATCTCAGAATCAGAGCCGCTTGTCACCTCACTGCCAACCTGAAGGCCCTCAGGGAGTATTATATACCGCCTCTGCCCGTCCGCATACCTCAGGAGCGCTATGCGCGCCGACCTGTTTGGATCATACTCTATGGTCTCCACTTTTGCCGACATCCCCATCTTGTCTCTCTTGAAATCTATTATCCTATACTGCCTCTTGCCGCCGCCGCCACGATGCCATGCGGTCACGCGCCCGAGGTTGTTTCTTCCGCCGGTCTTTTTCACCTTCGCAAGGAGCGGCTCATACGGCTTGTCAGTCGTCAGGTTCGCAAAGTCAGAGACCGTCTGAAATCTCCTGCCCGGTGACGTTGGCTTATATCTGATTATTCCCATATCTATATACCTTCTATAAAGTCTAGCTTTTCGCCTTTTTTCAGGGTTACGATTGCCTTTTTCTTTTCCTGAGTCTTACCAATAAACTTGCCATATTTCTTCCACTTTGACGGCCGTATTATCGTCGCTATTTTATCGACCTTCACCTTGAATATCTCCTCAAACGCCCTTTTTATCTCTATCTTGTTGGCGTCCTTTGCCACCTCTACCAGCAACTGCCCGGTATTCTCCTTTAAATACGTGCCCTTTTCAGTAAACAGGGGCTTTTTAATTATCGAGTATATGTCTTTCATCGCCATTTAATCCTTTCACTACCGTAATCGCGCCACTTGTCATAAGCACCATGTCGTGGTTCAGCACATCGTAAGTGTTTATATCCATTGCCCTCACTACATCTACGCCCACGATGTTGCGGGCTGAGAGCACTATGTTATCGTTTTTCTCCGGCAGTACAATCAATATCTTTCTATGACTATCCTTCGATCCCAGCAGAGTAAGGTTGTTTAGTATCCTTATTATATCCGCCGACTTTGGACGCTCCAACTTTAAATCGTCTACAACCACGAGTTCATTGCTTGCGAATTTCACAGACAACGCCGTCCTCAGCGCAAGCCTCCTGAGCTTCTTATTCACCTTATACGAATAATCGCGTGGCTGCGGGCCGAATGTCGTGCCTCCGCCCTTCCACAGCGGCGACCTTATGCTTCCGTGTCTTGCGCGGCCTGTGTGTTTTTGTTTCCACGGCTTTTTGCCGCCTCCTCTTACCAGCCCCCTGGTCTTCGTGGCGTGCGTGCCTTGTCTCTGGTTTGCCAGATAATTTACTACCACAGCATGCAGAATGTCTTTTCTCGGCTCAAGCCCAAAGACATCCTCCGGCAATTCCACCTTGCCTACCGTGTTGTTGTTTATGTCTTTTATCTCTATCTCCAACATATCGCCTTTATCACCCATGTCGCCCATATCGCCCTTTAAACCTTCGCCTTCATTATTTTGTTATTTCCACTATGTTACCGGTTGGCCCTGGTACAGCGCCTTTTATTATCAGCAAGTTTTGCTCTGGTTTTACGGCTATAACCTCAAGATTACTTACCGTCACCCGAACCGCGCCCATATGCCCTGGCATACCTAAGTTCTTCCACACCCTTGATGGGTAAGAGCTTGCACCAATTGAGCCTGGCGCCCTGTTAAACATTGAGCCGTGCGAACCCGGCCCGCCCCGGAAATTGTGTCTTTTCATCACGCCCTGAAAACCCTTGCCTTTGGAGATACCACTCACCTTTACGAGATCCCCGGCCGCGAATCCTGCCACAGTCACCACATCGCCCACCTTCAACGCGCTATCATTCTCACCGGCACTCCCACCGCCCGCCGCGTCAAGCCTGAACTCCCTTAACATCTTGTGCGGCTTTTGCCCGACCTTATCATACATGCCCTTTGTCGGCTTATTGACCCTTTTTAGCTTGAGAATCTCCTGAAACCCTAACTTTACGGCCGCGTATCCATCACGCTCAACCGTCTTCACCTGTATTACGGCACATGGGCCAGCCTCTATCAGCGTCACCACCGAGACATTGCCGTTTTCGGCAAACATCTGAGTCATTCCCAATTTTTTCCCTATTATTCCAGTTTTTCTATTTATTTCAGACATTGTTTTTCCTTCTGAATACCCTATAATTTAATCTCTACGTCCACACCGGCCGCCAGCTCAAGCTGCATCAACGCGTCCACTGTCTGTTGTGTCGGGTCGTGTATATCAATAAGACGCTTGTGCGTCCTTATCTCAAACTGCTCCCTTGATTTCTTATCAACGTGCGGCGAGCGCAATACGGTAAATTTCTGTATATGCGTCGGCAACGGCACCGGCCCGGCTATTCTCGCCCCCGTCCTGTGAACCGTATCCACTATCTCCTTCACTGACTGGTCAAGCAGTCTGTGATCGTATGCCCTTAATTTGATTCGTATTTTATCGTTCAAAGCCCTACTCCAACACTTCCGTAACGACGCCGGCTCCAACCGTCCTGCCACCCTCTCTT